>WQWB01000064.1 GCA_009785555.1 Defluviitaleaceae bacterium
CTACTCGCCTGGAGCTACGGATATTTTGGCGTTTGATCCGGCCGCAGCTACGGCAAACCTTACGGAAATTTACACCCAAATGATTTCGCAGATAACAACAGACTTTACTTGGATCTTTTCAGCGTTTATATTCGTCATGGTTATAGTGTTGGTTAGCGCGATATCAAAGTTATCGGTCAATTATTCTAAAGAGGCTGCTATTGGTTTGGGTAGCATACTGTGCATCTTTGCCGTTATCCTATCCGCAGGTGTTGGTGTGGGTGAGCTGTTTGGCAATGCCTTTGCCGCTGTTGTCTTTATTCTTCTAAGTGCTTTTTTAGCGTGGTTTTTGCGTTTGTTTGATGTTGTGATGGACTATAAAAATTCTAGGCGTGTAGAGTTTGAAGATGAAGATTACGTATACTACGTTAAGATGATAAATAAGAAGAAGACTGGGATTGGTGTCGTGTCGAATAAGGACGCAAAACCTGCACCAAAGCCGGTTGGGGTAGAAATTGGGGCGAAACCGGCGAAGCAAGAAAAATTGATAAGCCAGGCTAAGGAAGAAGCAAAACCGGACGCGCCGCGAAAAGTTTTACGCCAAGTTCCTGTTCCGCCACCGTCTTCGTCCATGCCAGTTAAGCGTGGTTCGGGTTCGCCGACGGCGCAAGCGCAGTCAGCAACGAGAAACCCGGAAAGTACACCAAAGCGTACACCGCGACCGCAACGCCCGGTCGACTATGATTACGATACTAGTGATAGCATTGAAGAAATTTTGAATGTAGGAAAACGGCCGAAAAAAGCCGAACCAAAAAAAGATGAGGAATAGTTTGTAGAGCATGGGTAGCTTCTTTGATTGGGTATCAAACACTATAAACTTTACAGATCTGCGTATGCCGCGGCTGGATATCAGCTCCGTGGTGGATATTCTTATCGTGGCATTTTTGGTGTACAAAGTTTTAGTGCTTTTTGCCCGTACCCGTGCGTGGACGTTTATTAAAGGTATCGGCCTTCTCGGCGTCGTATATTTTGTTTCTGATCTTTTCCGCCTCCATACAATCAGTTGGCTTGTTACGAACCTTTTTAATGTCGGTATTATAGCGATCATCATAATTTTTCAGCCTGAAGTTAGAAAAGCGCTTGAAAACATAGGTAAGAACGCAAAAATCTCCGCAATAACGGGTAACAGCGACGAACCGGAGGAAGAAATCAAGAACCGCGCGTTGGACGAAATGGTGCTTGCATGTAAAAAGATGTCCGTAGACCGTACCGGCGCGATTATCGTTATAGAAAACGACGTACCGCTAGGTAATCTTGAAGCGACTGGGACGAAGCTGGACGCATATGTCAGCCATCAGCTTATTTTAAGCGTATTTGAAGACAAGCTGCCCCTTCATGACGGAGCAGTTATAGTAAGTAAAAGCCGCATCTCCGCAGCGGGCTGCATTTTGCCTTTGACAGAGAAGGAGATATCCAGCGAGTTAGGCACACGCCATCGCGCCGCTGTAGGTGTAAGCGAGGTGTCAGACGCGTCCGTCATCGTCGTATCCAACGAGACGGGGCATATATCTATCGCCACAGCCGGCAAACTTTATAAGAATCTTAGTGAGGACGAAATCCGCTCCATGTTGTATGGCATGAAGAAGCCGCCGCGCCGCAAGCTGGTATCGTTCTTTAGGCCAAGGTGACCCACATGTTTAAAGCGATAAAAAGAAAATTAAGCAAAATACAGCTTCGTTTCGCTGTTATAGCTATATTTATATCAGGGCTTATGTGGTTTTCGACCATGAATTTTGCTGACCCAATCACTTTCGCAAATTTTTCTATCGAACTTGAACTACGCAACCTCGGTGCGTTGGCAGACAGTGGTAGGGTTATTTTAAACGAGCGGGAGCTTCAAAATTACACAGTTCATGTTCACGTTACCGGGCCGCGGTCGCAGTTGGAACAGCTTGTCCCGGGTGAAACGATACGCGCCTTTATTGATGTAGACACGTCGGAGCTTATGCATGTCCCGCTCGCCGGCACAGTAGGTACAACTGTGGAGTCGCGCATAAACGTCGTAATTGACGGTCCGGGACACCCTGGGCAGGCACAGCAGGATACGATAAATATTACGACTATTTTCCCCGATACCGTTACGATAGCTCTTGACCGTATACACACGCAATCGTTTAATATAGGGTTATTTTACGACGAAGGCTCTCTGCCGGATCAATATATATCGCGTCCATTTACTGCTACGCCGCGCACCGTGCGCATCACCGCGCCTACTTCGGTAATATATTTGATACAACACGTAGGCGTACGGCTTGACGTGTCGCAAGCGCGTGCGGATATAGTTGGGGTTGAAGTGCCGATTGTTGCATATACTTCTGGATGGGATATTATTTCGGATGGCTTGGTGATGGATATTGAGTTTATAAACTTCACCTTGCCTATAAGGCGAGAGCATATGGTTCGTATAGGCGTTGGTGAGCTTTTGGGGGAATGGCACCCCAACGTGGAGTTTATCGGCATGGATTGGACGCCGCGTGAGATACCCGTCGTTGGCCACGTGGACGATGACCCCGTCGATATCCTATTCAATATGGATATTTCCGATATCGTAGAGTCTGGTGCGATCGGACACAGTATCCGTGCGGATATTGCCCGCCTAAACGCGGAACATGGCACGGATTGGCAGCTCATCAACCAGCAGGAGCATATTATTACTGTAACATTCGAGATAGAGCCTATATTAGAGAGAGCTTTTATAGTAAACGCGGCCGATATCTTGGTAGCGGGGAGTGCGGAGGGGCGAACCATCATTACGCAGAGTGTTTCCGTAACTTTGCGTGGAGCGGCATCAGCGCTTGCAAGCATTGATGCTGGTGCTTTGGCTATTGGCGTAAACTTTACGGTTTTGGATAATTTGCCTGCGGGTGTCCACAGACTGCCCGTTAATTTGTTTGATATACCGGATGGAGTTACGCTTGTGGGTGACGTGCCTGTAGTAGAGGTTCGTATCCAGTAGGGGTGGCAATATGCCGCCGGGAGGAGGTATTATGAAACTTTTCGGTACAGACGGCGTTCGCGGCGTGGCCAATTCGGAGCTTACGCCGGAGCTTGCATTTTACCTTGGATACGGCCTAGTAAAGCATCTTGGCGGCCCTGGTCGGTTCTCCGAACCTGCGCGGGCTGCGCATCCCGGCAAGCCGGGCGTTCTAATAGGTATGGACACGCGAAGGAGCGGCCCCCTCTTGGAGGCTGCGCTATCCGCCGGCATTATGTCCGCTGGTGGGGATTGTTACTTGGCGGGGGAATTGCCTACACCAGCTGTCGCGCTTCTCGTAAAAAAGTATAGCCTGGCCGCCGGTGCGGTTATTTCCGCGTCGCATAACCCGTTTTTGGACAACGGGTTAAAGTTTTTTGACAGCCGCGGTTTTAAGATCAACGATGAGAAGGAAGACGCTATAGAAAACATCGTACACAGGGAGCGCGCGGGGCTCATCTCACCGCGACGTATTGTTGGTGGATCCGTTGGTATACGGTACGACGCAGGGTACTCGCTTCGCGATTATATCGCAATACAAAAAAGTTTGGCCGAAATGGATTTATCCGGCGCAAAGATCGTATTGGATTGTGCGAATGGCGCGATGTACAAGGCCGCGCCGGGCGTTTTCTCTGAGCTTGGCGCGGATATCTGTGTTATAAACGATAAACCCACGGGGGAGAACATAAACCTCCGATCCGGTTCTATGAGTATGGAGTCGTGTGTTGCCGCCGTCAGAGAAAGTGGCGCGTCCGTAGGTTTCGCCTTTGACGGGGACGGGGATAGGTGCCTCGTAGTGGATGAGTTGGGTAATATAATAGACGGTGACCAAATCCTAAGCATCTTAGCTGTACACTTTAAGGCAAAGGGGCAACTTGCGAAAAATACCGTAGTTTCTACGGTTATGAGCAATATTGGATTTGAAAAATGTTGTGAGGACAATGGGATACAGCTTATCCGTACGAATGTCGGCGACAAGCACGTTTTTTCGTGTATGAATGAAAACGGGTATATCCTCGGCGGTGAGCAGAGCGGCCACATCATCAATATGGACTACGGCACGACAGGGGATGGCCTGTCATGCGCGTTACAGCTCCTGCGCGTAATGATTGAAAGCGGCGAAAAGATATCAACCCTTGCCTCTGTGATGCAAAAATACCCACAGGTGATACGTAACGTACGCGTATCAAATGAAAGGAAAGACGGATATTTAACCAGCACAGTCATTACCGAGGCGATATCGGCGCTTGAAGGTCGGCTTAATACGCGTGGACGCGTCCTTATCCGCTCAAGCGGTACTGAGCCGCTTATACGCATAATGTTGGAAGGCGTGGATGCCGCCGAAATCACGAAGGAAGCGGAGACCTTAGCTGAATTGATAGGAGACGTGCTCGCGTAAGGTAGGTTATATGAGCAACGCTTACAACCCCAATAATTAATTTCCGAAATTTAAACCTGGATTTCGGAAATTTTTTTGTGTATTGCACAACGAAATTTTCCCAAAAATATTTTTGGTATACATATTGACAAACCACGTAAAATTATGTACAATGGTTTTGTGTTAATATTACCTGCTTTGCAAACACGCGGCATGAGCAAATCATAGTACGCAAAAACCAATATTGAAGCAGGCAAATTGAGAGGAGAGCGTAAGAATGAAAAAGCTGTTCGCAATCATCACAGCAGCAACAATGTTACTCGCCTCGGTCACCGCATTTGGTGCGGCCGCCGGCGCAGATCCGTTCCCGGCTTTCGATTTTGAAGGCAGAACAATCCGTATGCACGTACCTGACTGGATGTGTGCCGTTCGCGCAGGCGAATTGGACAGGCCCGTTTGGGAAGCAGCAAGAGATTATGTTGAAGCAAAATTCAACGTAGTTCTTATCACCGACGTCCTTGGAGATCTTGGATGGGACGGCAGCCCCGCAACAGTTGCGGAAAGCGTAGCCGCAGGCGACCCACTTGTAGACATTTGGGTAAACATGACGACCTACAACAGCGCAACGATCCTTGGCGCAGGTATTGCTTACCCAATGGGTAGAGTGTTTGAATCTTGGGGCATGCCCGCGATTCTTTACCAAGGCAACCAAGGCGACTGGGGCGGCAGAACCTATGCTTTCAGCCTTACGGCACCGGGTCCGATGCACATCCTCATCTTCAACCGCGACCTTATCAATGAAGCTGGTATGGACTATGACCCTGGCGAAATGATCGTTCAAGGCCGCTGGTCCTACGAAGAAGCGTTTGAGTGGATGATGGAACTTAACAGCCGTCTTCCTGATGATGTATGGGTAATGTCCGCACACATCAACCACCTTGTACGTAAATTCGTATTCTCCAACGGTATGAGAATCGTAGACCCGGCAACAGGTCTTATGATGTTCATGGATCCTGCTTACATCGAAGCGATGGAATTTATGCGCCTTCTGTATGTAAACGGTCTTATCGAGCCTTACGAAGTAGTTGGCGGTCCTAACGCGGCTGGTTTCCTTACGGGCGCAAACTGGAATCTTGGCCAAAACTTCGGCGGCGGCAACCACGTAATCCATTGGTCAGGCAACTGGGGCCACGCAGAACGCGGCCAAACAATGGACTGGGGTACAATGATTATGCCTTGGGGGCCGAACGTAGCCCTTCCAGGCGAAGTTACAGGCCTTAACGACATTCCGGCAAACTTCAGAACCCACACAGTAGACTTGGGTATCACCGTCGTATTCCGTCACGTTATCGAAGACTGGGGCATTCCAGCTGAAGCAGTTCTCAACCTTATTTACAGCTATGCACAAACAGCTGGCGAAGATCTTATACGCCAAAGAGAAGCAGAAGCAGCTGGCGAACCTCCTTTCCGTGGAGAACGCGGCACACCTCGTGACTTCTTTACAGATAACGACGTTTTAATCGCTGACTTCTTTGCAGACCGTATCACGATCGCTATCGATGAGTTTGCTGGTTACTTCGGCGCATTCTTCAACGCAGCGGCAGGCGGCGGCGACACGGCATCCATCTTCGGTATGCACGGCCGTATCCTTATCAACAACGCTGCACCGATGGAAATCTTTGCAGGTTTCTACCCAGTTATGCTTTACGGTTTAGTGTACGCAGGTCTTGTAGACCGCGACATCCTTACACCAGAGCAACTTGCACTTATTGACGTTTATACAGTTCAAGCTGCAGCACACGCAATCGTAGTTGCTACGGCGGCGGCTGAAGCGGCTGTTACAAACGCATTAATCGCAGTATGGGAAGCACTTGAAGC
Source organism: Defluviitaleaceae bacterium (assembly GCA_009785555.1). GTDB lineage: Bacteria > Bacillota > Clostridia > Lachnospirales > WRAX01 > WQWB01. The sequence goes on from WQWB01000064.1 coordinate 6,270, forward strand.
AGCAGAAGAGTTTGGCATCGAATTTATTCTTTGCGAAACATGTGGTCTTCCTTTATTTGAGTAATTATTTTAGCTGTACCTCTTAAAACCCTTGGGGGACACTAGTCTCCCAAGGGTTTCCTAACTATTAGAGAATCAGGTTTCAGATTTCAGACTAGAAATCTTCTGAAATCTGAACTCTGAAATCTGATATTTGTAATACGAGGAGGTTTTATTGTATGAGTTTAAGGGTTTTGTTGGCGGCCTTGGTGGCTTTGCTAACATTTCTGTTTGGGGCTTTTGTTGTTTTTGCGGCAACTGTGCCAATTACGTATAGTGAGTATACGAGGCGGCATGGCCGCACCCCCGGTACTTTATCTGACGGGGCAGACTATTTAGCAATAAACGCTATAAACTTTCATGAAGCAGAAGATTATTCGGTTGTTACCGTACGCTTAGACGGTGAAGACGTACAAATGCTTTACACAGGTGAGGTTTCAACCGTTACATATAGAATACATGTCCAAACCGCCGGTATGTACTACATTGATGTGGTGTATAAAACGATTCCGGGCGGGTTTTCGATTACTCGTTCCGTTCTGATTAACGGTCAGCTGCCTTTCCGAGAAGCGGGTGGCATTGTGTGGGACCGTTTTTTTGCCGATGCAAACCAAAACCATAGGCTGCAAGAACGCAATCAAACATTCCCCAGGCAGGTTGAACAGCAAATACACCGTCGCACATCTATGTTCAGCGCAAACGGGCACGTACCAGAACGGCTTATGTTCCGCTTGGATGCCGGTTATAACTACGTAACATTTGAAGCGATAGAGGCTCCAGTGTATTTACATCAAATTATTATTACCCCGGCAATACCGCTTCCTTCGTATGAAGAGTATTTGGCCTTCCATGAGGGGGCGGGCGCTTCGCGAATCGCATCGGCTGATGCTGACTTACGTGTGCAAGGTCAGGATGCGACCTTAAAGACATCCCCGGCACTTTTCCCTATTAATGACCGTTCCTGCCCGCTTATGGAGCCGTACCATTTTACCTTCGTCCGCATCAACGCCATTGGCGGCGCGCAATGGAACGTGCCGCGCCAATTAATTGAATGGCAGGTATACGTACCAGAAGCTGGTTTATACCGTATCGCCATCCGCTACAAGCAGGAGTGGATAGTCGGCGCATTTTCCACGCGGCGCTTACGCATCAACCATGAGATACCTTTTATTGAAGCAGAGGACCTGCGCTTCAACTTCACAACGAACTACAATGTAGCATATTTAGGCAACGACTACCATGATTTTTATTTCTTCCTTAACGCCGGTTACAACACAATTTCATTGGAAGCCGTAATGGGCGTTTTCGGTGAGTTTGCGGCAGAAGTAGAGGATATTATGCGTGTTTTGACAGAGGCGTGGCGCGATATGCTTGTCTTGACGGGGTCAACCCCGGATATCAACCGCTCATACGACCTCCATTTAAACATTCCTGATTTATTCCCGCGCTTTTACATCCAGCGCGAAAGATTGATTGATATTGTATACAAAATAAACAATATATCCGGTGATTTCGTTCAGTCCACAACGATCCTGGACAATATGATATTCACCTTAACCAGAATCATAGACGAGCCGCTTGAAATTATCCGCCATTTCACAAACTTTAGGATCGGCATTACGGCCCTTGGTTCTTGGATAATGGAAGCGCAGAACCAATCCCTAACCATAGACTGGTTTGAAATCGCTACGGAAGATTTCGTTATGCCACGTGGGCGCGCAGGGTTTTGGGCGCGCTTTTGGCATGGATTACGCCAGTTTATCGGCTCATTCTTCAACGACTTCGGCATGGATCTTTCTGAATTTGCCTATGGAGACGGTGCAACGATCGACGTTTGGATATCGACGGGCATGGAGCAGTTCCAGATCCTTCGCAGGTTGATAAGCGAATCATTTACGCCATACTACGGCATCAATGTTCGCCTACGTCTTGTGGATACGGGGGTTATTTTCCCTGCGACAGTAACCGGGCGAGGGCCTGACGTTGCCTTGGGGCTTGCGGCCAGCGCGCCAACAAACTTCGGTTTCCGTGGCGCCGCGCTTGACTTAAGCCAATTCGATGACTTTGAGGAAGTGGCACAGAGATTCCTTCCGGCCGCTGTGGAGACGTTTACATTCCAAGACCAAGTTTTCGCTTTGCCTGACAGTATGGCCTTCCCAGTAACATTTATCCGTACGGATATATTCAGGGAACTTGAAATTGAACCGCCTACAACTTGGGACGAATTTGTCGCACTTATCCCAGCCCTTATGCGCAACAATATGGACGTTTACCTACAAACAGGCGCGCAGGCCAATATTGGTACGGGCGGTATGGGCAACGCGGCAAACGTAAACCCGATATACGCCGCACTCCTCTTCCAAGCGGGAGGCGAGCTTTATAATGACGAAGGAGTCAGCACGGCTATAGACAGCGATATCGGCATACGCGTGTTTGCAAGATATGTTGAGCTGTACACGTTACACGACGTTATCTTCCAAACGGACTTCCTTACGCGTTTTAGGCTTGGTGAAATACCCATCGCCATAATGGACCTTACTGTGTTTAACGCCCTTGCGGCCGGCGCACCTGAGATTGCGGGTGATTGGCAAATGTTCCTAATCCCAGGCACAGAACAGGAAGACGGCACGGTACGCCATGATATCCCAATCACCGTCAGCGGAGCGCTTATCATCGAAAACATCGCGGCGAGAAACGACGTGATCGACGAGGCGTGGGATTTCATCAAATGGTGGACATCGGAAGAAA
>WQWB01000065.1 GCA_009785555.1 Defluviitaleaceae bacterium
CGGTACAATAACGTCATATTCTCCGCCGTCACGCAATAGGATATGCAGCATTTCGTTGGATGTATATGTTTGAAGTATGACGGTTATTCCGTACTCCTCATAAAACATATCAAGCACGTCAGTGTCAACGAACTCCATCCAGTTAAAGAAGTAGAGGCGGTCGCCCGCAACAGGTGCGCCGTTTCCATAATCGGCTTCTTCGTCGCGGCGACAGGAGGATAGTGCAGCGGCGGACACCAGCATGGTAAGTACAAGTGCGGCGGCTGCAAGCTTTTTAACAAGGTTTTTCATTTACAGTAGTTCCTTTCTCTTTTTGAGTTTATTCTTTCTAAGCTCATGTTGGTCGCGGCGGTTTACGATGAACAATAGAACCATCAACGCAACAAACATAAGTGTAGATAGCGCGTTAATTTCGGGGCTGATACCACGTTTGCCGTATGCGGCGGAGAAGATATAGATGCTCAGCGTCTCGACGTTGCCGCTTGTTAGGTAAGATATCATAAAATCGTCTAAGGACAGGGTAAAGGCGAAGATGAAACCCGTTACGATGCCGGGTACGAGCTGTGGGAATACAACCTTCATGAAAGCAGGAAAAGGAGATGCGCCGAGATCTACGGCGGCCTCGTACACAGATGGATCCACCGCACGCACCTTAGGCAGGACGGAAAGCATTACATAGCTTATATTAAAGGTTATGTGCGCCATCAGCAGTGTTCCAAACCCAAGGCCAATGCGGCCACCGAGGGCGTTTATGAAGAACAGGAAGAATACTCGCAGGGCTATACCGGTTACGATTTCCGGGTTTAGCACGGGTATATTGCCTACGCTCATTAACGTTTTGCGCGGTTTTTTACGCATGGCGGCAATACCAAGTGCCGCCATTGTGCCGATAACCGTTGAAATTAGGGCGGAAAAAACGGCGAGCGTAAGTGTATTGCGAAGGGCTAAGCCAATCTCCGCGTTATTGAACAGGCTTATATACCAATACAGCGAGAATCCGCCCCACTCCCCGCGCGAACGGTAGGCGTTGAAGCTGAACATAATGAGAGTAGCTATCGGAGCATAGATAAATATCAATATAACGGCTAGGTAAGATCGTTTTACGGCTTTCATTAATTCATCAGCGCTCCTTCTCCATTATTTCTGTCAATTCTTCCTAAAAGCAGCATTGTAAGAAGCATTATAGCCATTAAAATTAGGGATAGTGCCGAGCCGAAGTTTGGGTCGTCCGCGTTGAGGAATTGGTTGAAGATTTGGTTGCCTATCATCCAATACTGGCCGCCGCCGATAAGTTGCGGCACGATAAACGTAGCCGTAGCAGGCATAAACACCATGGTAATGCCAGAAACAACGCCCGGTACGGACAACGGGAAAATAACCTTGCGGAAAACGGTGAATGAGTTTGCACCCAAATCCTGCGCTGATTCTATCAAACTGTAATCTATTTTTGATAATGAAGTAAACACGGGTAAAATCATGAACGGTAAAAAGTTATAGACCATTACCAATATAACGGCCGTGTGGGTAAATAAAATATCTACTGGCGGCAAACCTATAAAACCTAAGATATTGTTGAGAATGCCGCTGCGTTCTAAAATAGGTTGCCACGCTATTGTGCGTAGTAGATAGTTCATCCACATCGGTAACGCAAAAAGCAGGAGAAGTGTTGCCTTCATGGAAAAATCGCGCCCTGCTAAAATAAGTGCCACGGGGTAGCCAATTATAAGACACAAGAGTGTTGATAGTGCCGCAACCCATACCGACAGCCATAACACAGACAGACTGCCTGGCGTAAAGGCACGGCGGAAACCGTCGATACTGAAGGCAATGTCCCGCGCGTTATCTGCAAGCTCGACGAGGCCTGCGGCTATTACCTGCAGATGGTTATAATCGTATATCAGCTCTTCGTTACCTATGCGGCGTAAAATATAACCAAGATCGTCTACATAATCCTTCATTAAATATGCGAAAGGGCGGATTTGGCGAACGGTCTCAACGCCATCAACAGGACGGATACTGTCTCGTATATCGCGTACGCCATCCATTATGTTGTTTATTTCAGTTAAATCCTCCGTAAGAAGGCCTGGCAGGCCGCGTGCGTCACGTACGACGAAAAATACACGGTTATGCATATCGTTCAGTTGCTCACGCACGTCGCGCGTGCCGTGCATATTGGCCGTAAGCGCGGAATATACGACAAAAAACATCGGCACGATTACGAAAAGTGCTATCCAAATTATATACGGCGCGGCCAACCACTTCTGCTTCATCTACGCATTTTCCCCATCTGTTGTCATTTCTTGCTGTAAATTCTTATCTTTTTTCATGATATGGATAGCTTCCGGCTCTATGCTTACATCAATGGCACTGCCAGGTTCGCTGATATCGGTGGAGTGAACCAGGAAACTATACCCATTACAATAAATGTTCATCTCGTAATGCACGCCTTTGAAAAGCGTGTCCGTAACGACGCCAGCAAGCATACCCGACCCGCGTGGCACAATGTCCACATCCTCGGGGCGGATAACGATCTGCACGTCCTCATTTGTGCCGAATCCACCGTCAACACATTCAAATGTTTTACCGAGAAATTCCACGGTACGGTCTTTTTTCATCACGCCGTCAAGAATGTTGCTATCGCCGATAAAACGCGCGACAAATGCGTTGGACGGTTCGTTATAGATATCCGTGGGCGTGCCGGTTTGCTGTATAACGCCGTTGTTCATAACCACGACCGTATCAGACATCGTCAATGCCTCTTCTTGGTCATGCGTTACGTAAATAAAGGTAATGCCAAGGCGCTTCTGCATATTCTTAAGCTCTACTTGCATTTCGCGGCGTAACTTTAAATCCAAGGCTCCGAGCGGTTCGTCCAAAAGCAGAATTTCCGGTTCATTTACAAGGGCGCGAGCGATGGCGACACGCTGCTGCTGCCCGCCGGACAGCTGGTGGACGCGGCGGCTCTCATAACCCGTAAGGTTGACCATTTTAAGCATATCAAGAACTTTTGTTCTTATTTGTTCCTTATCCGTTTTCTTAATTTTAAGCCCAAACGCAACGTTGTTAAAGACATCCATATGCGGGAAAAGGGCGTATTTTTGAAAAACTGTGTTTACGCGGCGTTTGTGAGGTGGCACTTTAAGTATGGAACCGCCATTGTACAGCACGTCACCGGACGTAGGGTTTATAAATCCGCCGATGATACGAAGCGTCGTAGTCTTTCCGCATCCTGATGGACCCAAAAGCGTCATAAACTCGTTCTTTTGTATAGAGAGATTGAGACGGTCAAGCACAATTGTGCCGTCATCATCATAAATTTTTGTAACGTCGCGGAACTCGATTAATGCACTCATAATACCTAGACCCCGATTCATTATCATTAAATTCTTCTTAAAAACATGGGGGTGAGGATACCCATAAAATCGATGCCCAAACCTTTGCCGTGTTTTCCACAAAATGCGCTTCGCCTGGTTTATAGTAAAAACTTTCACCACGTTTGACTTTATATGGCTTCTTACCTAAATAAAGCATTACAGTACCTTGCAGGACGTAACCGAAAACTTCGCCCACCGAGGGTGGATAAATCTCAGACCTGCCGCCGGGTGCTAGTTTTAACAAAATCGGTTCCATCTCGTTCTTTTGAGCGTTGGGGATAAGCCACTCTATGATATGTCCGTGGCTGTTATCCTCCCGCTCAAAGATATCATCCTTACCAAAGACGATCTTTTCGTTTTCTGAACGGTTGAAGAAATCCTTTAGGTTTGACCCCAAACATTCCAAGATATCCACCAATGTTGTGATGGACGGGCTAACTTTGTCTCGTTCCAATTGGGAAATAAAACCCTTGGAAAGGTCACATCTGACGGCAAGCTCTTCCTGCGTCAGGTTCATCTTTAAGCGCAATTGCTTAATTTTATCGCCTAGCTGCATATTATATCACCTATTATCTTATGCAAACAAATACCAAACTTTATGTTTATAATTACTAAACATCAGAAACAAAATAGATTATTGCATATTTTAACCAAATTGTCAATAGATTTTTAAAATTTTATACAAAAAATCCCCCGGTTTATAAAACTGGGGGATTTTTTATTACATTATTGCGGGGGCAGGATTTGAACCTACGACCTACGGGTTATGAGCCCGTCGAGCTACCGAACTGCTCCACCCCGCGACGAATTGCAACTATGTCAGTATAACATAGTAAAATCCATTTGTCAAGGGTTTTGAAAAAAAATATTCAGATATTTAAGAGTGTGAAATATGTACAGGAGGTGTAATTTATGTTATAATTATATTAACTATATAAAAATTTAGGAGGGTAATTCCCATGAAGCAAAACTTCTACAATAGGTTACGCAATGACCTTGAACGGCTTGGGCATGAAAAAACCATGAAGGTTTTCCGTCATATACAAGGCCCGATGGCGGGTAGGGCGGATATTGAAAACTATGGTAAAACTGTAATCCTATGCTCTAATAACTATTTAGGGATGGACAATAAAAAAGAAGTTGTTGACGCCGGTCTCGCCGCGCTGGCTAAATACGGCGCAGGCGCGTCCAGCGTGCGCTTTATTTGCGGTACGTTTGACATCCACAGAGATTTGGAAGAGTTGACGGCAAAATACTGCGGCATGGAAGCAAGTATCAGCTATACTTCTTGCTGGGCGGCGAATACGGCGTCGATTCCGGCTCTGCTTGCTCCTGGCGACACGGTTATCTCTGACGAGTTGAACCACGCCAGCATCATCGACGGTTGCCGTGCCGTGGCAAAAGGCGTAAACCGCGCCGTTTATAAACATAGTGACATGGAAGATTTAGAAGCCAAACTGATAGCGGCAAAAGACAGCCCAACGAAGCTTATCGTCACTGATGGAGTCTTTTCCATGGAGGGTGACATCGCGCCGTTGCCGGAAATTATATCGTTGGCAGAAAAGTACGGCGCTGTGGTTATGGTGGATGAATCCCATGCGTCTGGCGTTATCGGCAAGTCGGGTAGGGGGACGATGGAGTATTTCGGTATCACCGAGGGCGTGGACATCATATCCGGTACGTATGGTAAGGCCTTAGGCGGTGCAGGCGGCGGTTTTATCGCAGCTTCAAAGGATGTATGCGAGATTCTTGCACAAAAATCGCGCCCGGCATTGTTTTCAAATTCATTGCCGCCGGTACTGTGTGCAATTGCCATCGCGTCAATCCAATATTTATTGGATAATCCTAAAATCGTAACATCTCTTCGCGAAAAGACGGAATATGCGCGTAAACTTATTATCGACAACGGCCTTACGCCAATGCATGGAGACAGCGCGATTATACCGCTGTTAATAGGCAGTACGGCGGATGCGATACGTATATCGCAAAAAATGATGGATAAAGGCGTGTTTGCAATCGGCTTCGGTTTCCCCGTCGTGCCGGAGGGTGCGTCGCGCATACGTTTGCAAATTTCAGATTCACTTGAATATAGCGATATAGATTTTGCGATTAAGGTTATTAAAGAAGCAATGGAGTAGTTTTATAAATACCAACGCATCTATTCGCAAAAGAACGCTTTTGCGAATAGATGCGGGTGTTTTACTATAAAATTAGGAGTTTAAAATGTCAGATAATTTAAACAAATTATTAACATTAGCCGAAACAGGCGATGCAGAAAGCCAGTTTGAATATGGCATGAAGTTTATTAGAAATGCTAATAAGACAAATGACCCACAAGGATTTCACATAGGCAGTGTTTGGTTAAAAAGGGCTGCTGATAGCGGACATGTAAAAGCCATGAAAATATTATGGAAACTACATATGTTGTGTGATGACTATCCTGATTCAAATTTGAAAGAGGCCTCTCTGATATTAAGTGATTTGGTTTATGTATATGAAGATCCTGAAAGTATGATTGAATTAGGTTATTATAAATGCAGTGGTAGTATTGAGTTTGAAGGCATTATAGATGTCTGTGAAAAAGAAGGTTTGAATATGATCGACACAGGATTTCATTTACTTGAAAATGATATTGATTATCAATTGTGTTATAGAATATTACCGATTTATATTAAGTTTTGGCATAAAAATGATAAAGGTAAATATAATATCGACAGAATAAAACAAGGTGTCCTAATTCTTGATAAGCTGACGAGCAAACATTACGAAAAAGTCAACGAAGAATTTGGGACGGAATTTATGTCTTTATGCAAGAAGTTGTTAAGAGATGGTAATACGATACTCAGTATTAATGGGATTGATAAATTAACAGAGGAGGAAGTTTGCAACACGCAGTCGAATGGTGTGTTAAAAACAAAAGAATGTAAGGGTACGAGCATTGGAATTACAATTGGAATTATCCAGTTATTAATGTGCGTTACATATCTTGTTCTATATTGGGGTACAGACATTTTTTTGCCAATTCAAGCAGATACTTTTGCGGATTTATTTCGCGAATTATTGCCGCTTGGTTTTCTATGCCTTGCAATTGGTTTTCTTGCTCTTGCATTTTCGCGTAAGCCTAATACAGCATTATTAAACCCCATTGTTATTATAGTTACATTATGTGTTGCTGCAATTCATGTTATTGAGGGAACAATAACTGTTATATCTGGCATGTTTGATTTTATAACAATACTTCTCTCACCTTTGATATTAGCATTTGTAGCAATAATAATTGCCATTCCGATGATTCCAGGGGCAATTTTGATGTTTATATCTTGGATATTCGTTGATAATGCTAAATCTTTACAAAATCCAAAAGCAGATACATCAAATATATCCGAAAAACATACAGCAGAAAGAAAATACACAGCAGAAGAAAATCGTGAATTTCTTAAGAGACAATTAGATAGAAACCCCGAGTTAAAAAGAGAACTTGATAAAATGAAAAGTGACTTTTGACGTATTTTGAAATAATATCATCAATAGATGAACTTTTTGTGACGGTTGCTTTGTAATATAAAAAAGTATTTGCTTAATTATAAAATCTGTTATATAATCGGTATTATGTTGGGTATAAGTAACGATATAGGAATAGATCTAGGCACATGCAGCGTGCAGGCGTACGTGCGCGGCCGCGGCATCGTATTGCACGAGCCGTCTGTCGTGGCCGTTTACAGGGATTCCGGCAAGGTCTTGGAAGTTGGCCGCGCCGCACAGCGCATGATTGGCCGCACGCCGGATAATATACAAGCCGTTTGCCCTGTCGTAAACGGCGTTATTTCTGACTTTGAGCTTACAGGCGTTATGTTACATTATTTTATACGTAAAATTGTCGGAAGATCCTTTTTTGGGCGTAAGCCGCGTATAGCAATCTGCGTACCCGGCGGCATTACTGAAGTTGAGCGTAAAGCCGTTGAGGATGCAGCCCTTTCCGCCGGCACGCGCGAGGTTTTTATTATAGAAGACCCTGTTGCCGCCGCGATCGGCGCAGGGCTCGACATCACCGCCGCAAATGGGTCAATGGTAGTTGATTTAGGTGGAGGAACAACGGATGTTGCCGTCCTCTCTCTTGGTGGGTTCGTCGTTACGATGAACATAAAAATCGGCGGCAACCATATGAATAGCGCGATAATCACATACATACGAAAAAAATATAATTTATTGATTGGCGAACCTTCCGCCGAGGATTTGAAGGTGAACATCGGTACGGCCTACCCTGCCCTGTTGGACGCGGCAATGGAAGTACGCGGCAGAAACCTTGATACGGGCTTACCGAACCGGATTTTAATTACGTCCGACGAGATTTCCGAAGCGATAAAAGAACAACTTGATGCCATACTTAAGCTAATCCATTCCGCGCTTGAAGCCACGCCTCCGGAGCTTGTCGCCGACATTGCCGAACGTGGGATCGTTATGACAGGCGGTGGCGCACTTCTGCACGGGTTGGATTTGCTGATATCCGAACAAATGTGCATCAACGCCTTCCCAGCTGAAAACCCGTCGGGTTGCGCGGCAATCGGCACGGGTATGTATATAGAACATATTGCTAAATATAACGTTGGGGATATGATGGCGGGTAAGGAGATTGAGTATTAATTTACTAAAACTATAGAATATTTACCGTCGATATTGATATAAATTGCCTCTACATCACAATTCGGTAAGTTATTAATGGAATCAGATTCAAACAAAACACATGTGCCGCACGAAGTGCTGACCTTGCGCGGTGCTGGGGCAAGCGTCGCGGCTATGCCCCCTTTTTTCATTTCATTACAAAAAATAAGTGCGTCGTAATGGCTGGTAAAAACAGCGACGTATTTATTCATTAGGCTTGCCCTGTTGTGCTTTTTTATAGAACGTATTAGCTACGGCTATTAGTAATACTATGCAAAACGCCACGACGAAACCGATCCTACCGCTTGCCGTAGTGCCTGCGGCAGAGGATGCAAGCCCTAAGTTATGGACGATTGCCGCGCCAAATATCATGCCGAAAACGGTTATAGCGGAATCAGAATTGCCGCTACCGGCAAGTACAAGTTGCCTGAACGGACAACCACTTAATAGAACCGAACCAAAACCGACAAGCCCTAACCCTAAAACATTCCATACCCACTCTGTATGAGCAACTGGTTGGCTTTCAAAACCAAAGTTAAATTCACCTAAAATAAGGTTTCCGACGATACCAACGATAAGAAATGTTATTAGCCCGGATAAGATAGTTAGTTTTTTAAAAATAAAGCTGTCCCTAACCCAACCTACAAAGCAGAGGCGTGAAACAAACCCGATACCGCCTATAAAAAGCCCTGCGCCAAGAGCAACAAAAAGCGGTGCGCGCGCCGCGCCGGGCCCGGATTCGGAAAACAGCAGGATCGTAGGTATAAAGATTAAAGCCGCCAATAAAAGGACGGATAAGCCCGGCAAGACAAACCCCTCGGTTTTAGTAACATCATATGTACGCTTTAACGAATAGCCTTTTTTAAGGAAAAATACACCCAAAAGAATACCTCCGGCAAAACCGATAAGGCCGATTACGGCATTCAAATCGCCGCCCGCGATTCGCAGGAGCATGCGGAGCGGACAACCGAGGAATATTAA
>WQWB01000066.1 GCA_009785555.1 Defluviitaleaceae bacterium
ATTGTGTAGTGGCGGTTAAGGTGATCCTCCGAAATATTTAGAACGCAGGAGATGCGCGGGTGGAACTTGTGTATGGACTCTAGCTGAAAGCTGGACGTTTCCAATGAAATCCATAGATCTGCGCTCATATCCTCCGCTACGGCGGTTATGGGAGTGCCGATATTGCCCAAAGTGCGTGATCCAGGCCACTGTAGTGAAAAAATATTGCCCGTTATCGTCGCCGCCGTAGTTTTGCCGTTTGTACCGGTTATTGCTGCGATATTGGCTCGGGTGAATAAGGAACCAAGCTCTAGCTCTCCAAGTACTGGTATACCCAAAGCATTTGCCTTAAGTATAAACGGCGTATCTATGGGAACGCCGGGGCTTATGATTACCATATCGTAGTTTTGTACGATATCGTCAGGGTTTTTGCCTAGGTATAAAGAGCAGTTGGGGTTGTTTGCGACATCGCTGAACTCATCAGGCAAAGCCGGGCGCATGTCAGACACGGTAACCAGTGCGCCGTGTGAAAGCAAAAACCGCGCCGCCGCGTATCCGGAGCGCATCATACCGCACACTAATATCTTTTTATCCGAAAAGGTCATACAAAGAGCCCTCTTGTGCCTAAATAGCCTACAAGGCACGCAATTGCAGTGATTACGTAAAACATGGACACGACTTGCGTTTCCTTCATCCCCATTTCTTCAAAATGATGGTGGATAGGTGCCATTTTGAAAATGCGCCGCCCTTCCCCATATTTCTTTTTCGTATATTTGAACCAATAAACCTGGATGATAACAGAAAGGTTCTCTACAATATAAATAATACCGACAACGGCAAGTACAAGGGGCATTTGCAAAATTATCGCGGAAGAAACGATAAAGCCGCCTAATGCGAAAGACCCTGTATCACCCATAAATATCTTTGCCGGATGAGTATTGAAAAGTAAGAAGGCTAAAAGCGCGCCGACCGCCGCACCGGCGATGGGCAGAAGCGGACTGTCAAGAGCCAACATGATAAACATGAAGAACGCGATGACAAGTACGGTTACGCCGCTGGAGAGACCGTCGATGCCGTCCGTCTCGTTTACGCCGTTTACAATACCTACCATTGCAAAAACGTAGAACGGCGTGTACCAAATGCCTAAATCCCAAAACACGTTAAAGAACGGGACATAAATTTCCGTGTTTAGGCCGCCGTCTCTGAAGAAGAGGTACATCCAAAACCCGGCGCACACGATAAACTGCATAATGATCTTTGCCTTCGCGCGTAAGCCTAGCGACCGCTTCATTACGACTTTTATGTAGTCATCTATAAAACCAATACAGGTAAAGCCAAGGGTTGTTAAAAGCACCGCCACGGCCTGTGGGTTGCCGCGCAGAAAAAATGCGGATGCAATAAAGATGCTGATAACGATGGCAATGCCGCCCATCGTTGGTGTACCCTGCTTCTTCAGATGGCTTTTAGGCCCTTCTTGCCTTACATTTTGGCCGAACTTTAAGCGGCGAAGGAGCGGGATCACGGCGGGTATCATTGCCACACAAACAAAAAATGCGATAAGCAGTGCGTAAATTGCGTCGGTTAAATCAAACATTTGTCACCTCATGGTCGTTTCATTTTTTATATAGATATCCAGTGTCTTAAAGTTACGCTTCCATTGTTATCAACATATTCATCTTCAAGCACGCCGCCGTTATTTAAAATAGTCTTATGTGAGCCTATATTGGCTTTATTGCATGTAACAAGAACTTCTTTTATACCTAAATCACGGCACTTATGCAGGGCCAGTCGGAGTATCTCCGTGGCGTAACCTTTGCGCCTTTGATTAGGGTGGACACTATAACTGATATGGCCGCCTACTTTAAGCAAATGCTCGTTTAAATGGTGCCGTATGTCAACCACGCCGACGATTTCGCAGCCCTTCTCAGCAAAATATGTTGATGATAGGACGAAAACCTCGTGCCTGCCTGTTTCAACGATACCTAGATGCGAAAGCCAGCTTTCGTACGATTCTGCCTCATCAAACCCGCAGTCGCCGTCTATTACTTTTTCATCCGCGTCAAAATGCGCCTGCCGGTATGCTAAGGCCTTTTCTTTAAGTTCTATTGTCGGTTTAATTAGCCGCATTTTATACCCCTTTAATTACAATTCACTCGTAATTTCCTCTAAGCGAGATCCTCTGGAAGCCTTAACAAGTACCGTATCATGGTTGGTTAAATTGGCGTTTAACCACTCTGCCACCGATTTTTTATCATTAAAATGAATTGCCTGCGCGCCTGCTGCGCCTTTATGTATGTGGCGCGCCAGTTCGCCAACGGTAACGACTACGTCTATCCCAAGCACTGCGGCATACCTGCCTACGTCTTCATGCATTTCTGGGGCAAAATCACCAAGTTCAAGCATTTCGCCTAAAACTGCGACTTTACGGCCTTCTGCATGTGCTAAAACGTCAAGCACGGCTTTAGCGGATTCTGGGTTGGCGTTGTAGCTATCGTCCATAAGCGTCGCGCCAGTGCGTATTTTCGTAATTTTCATACGGTTACCCGTGGGCAAGTAGGATGCCACGCCTGTTTGTATGTCTGCTGACGACAAACCAAGCTCCGTAGCGACGGCAATGGCGGCGAGGCTATTCATCACCATGTGGTTGCCCGGCATGGGAACGTCAATTTCTATCTTTTTACCGCCTACTACCGCCGTGTAGGATATGCCGTGTATGCCGCGTGGGCGTATATCTTCCGCCCGTATGCCGCAGTTTTGCCCAAAGCCGTATAAAATTCGGCGGCACGGCACCTTTACGGTGGGCAACATATCGTTATCACCGTTGAATATAGATAACCCACTCTTGCTAATTCCTTCCAATATCTCCAGCTTGGCATGAAGGATACCCTCGCGGCTACCCAAATTCTCTATATGCGCTACGCCGACAGTTGTTATTATAGCTATATCGGGCTTAACGGCGGCTGAAAGCGGGGCGATTTCGTTTAAATCGTTCATACCCATCTCAAGAACCGCTGCTTGCGTATTTACTGGCATTTGAAAAAGCGTGAGCGGCAGGCCGATATCGTTGTTAAATGATTTCGGCGTTTTATGTGTCCTAAATTTTGTTGAAAGAACAGCTGCGACTAAATCTTTCGTCGTCGTTTTACCGCTGCTGCCGGTTATTGCAACCTTTACGGGTGTGGGACTTATCGAATGGAGGTAATGCGTACCCAATGCAAGCAATGCATCCTTAGTATCTATAACTTTTATAAGCGGTACGCTGCATGGTTTGCTATAGCTTATATGACATAGGATGGCTGATGCCCCGTTTTGTGCGGCGGAGTCTATAAAGTCATGCCCATCCCCGTTTTTTCCTTTTATTGCGGCAAAAAGCGAACCTTGCGTGACATCGCGGCTGTCTGTAAAAACATTAAAAACCGAATGTTCTGGGGCATCGCACTCTACGCATCCATTTACCGCTCCGGCGATTTCGTTTATTGTATAATTCATTGACCAAGCACCCGCTTTACTTCTTCGATATCATTAAAGTGGATTCTCCTGCGGTTTTCAAATTCCATATACGATTCATGCCCCTTACCTGCGATGATAACAGAATCTCCGTGGTTTGCGCTGTTTATCGCGATCTCAATAGCCTTAGCGCGGTCTGGTTCGGTGATGATTTCGGCGGAGGTGCCGTTCATGCCAGGCAAGATATCAGCAATAATGGACACCGGCTCTTCGCTCCTTGGATTGTCGCTCGTAACGACGGCGATATCGGATAAGCTACCCGCGATGCCGCCCATAAGCGGGCGCTTTGTCTTATCCCTATCTCCTCCGCAACCAAAAACGGTGATAACCCTGCCCTTCGTAAATTCACGTACAGCGGTGATTATATTTTTAAGGCTGTCAACCGTGTGAGCATAATCTACGATGATACTTAACCCACGGTTGTTCTTCACATTTTCAAACCGCCCAGGAATAATGGAGACCGCGGCTAGCCCGGCGGCGATTACGTCAGCCGCAACACCCATCTCTGCGGCAACGGAAATAGCCGCCAAAGCATTATACACGGTGAATTTGCCTGGTATGCCCAGCGCGAAAGCCTGTATTTGCCCTTTAATCTCGACATCAAAGCGTACGCCATTCGGCAAAAGCTCCATGTTTTCCGCAAAATAGCCTTTCTCAGCACTGGATTTACCGATGCCGTAATATATTTTTGGAATATCCGCGTATGAAAGAACCTGCTGGGTAAACTCGGCGTCCCTATTAGCGATTGCGATTTCAGACTGTTCAAACAACAGCGCCTTTGCCTTGCAATAATTTTCAAAAGTTTTGTGGTAATCCATATGGTCGGACGTAATGTTTGTAAAAACGCCGTATTTAAATGTTATACCCTCCATACGCCGCTGGTGCAGGCCGTGGCTGGTTGCCTCCATAACGACGGCTTCCGCACCGCCGTTCCGTGCGTAATCAAGTATATTATACAAACTAAGTATATCCGGCGTTGAAGGCGCGTCATATGGTATACCCATCGGGCTGCCCGCTAAAAAAGCACCCAGTGTACCTATGTCGGCCGTCTTTTTTCCGGCATAATTAAGGATTGATGAGATAAAGCCGGTAACGCTGGTTTTACCTTTAGTACCGGTAACTCCTATCATACAGAAGTTTGCAGCTGGGTCTTTGTAAAAGTCCCTGAGAATGGTTGCCAGTGCGGAGACTATATCCTCAACGAGAATGAAGGTAGCCGCATTTGCGTCGACACCTTTAGGGATGCGCTCACACAGCACGGCCGATGCGCCTGAAAGCAGCGCGTCTTTAATATAATCGTGTCCGTCAACTTGTGTGCCGCGAATAGCGGCGAAAAGATTTCCGCGCTGCACCCTGCGGGAGTCTACGGCGATGCCGGTGATGTTGCTTATATTTGCCATACCGATTATTTTCATGCGAAACTCCTTCGGATAAATGATTCCTTATTACATTATCCTAATTTTACGCCATTCATTCTTAAATGTCAAGCAATAACAAGCATAATTTTACTCAAAAGTCAAAATAATCCGGCTGCCCTCGTTCACAACTTCCCCCGGCGGTGGAAACTGGATGGTTACGGCCTCTCCTTCTCCTAAACGAAGTGTACTTAAGCCAACCTCGCGTAATGCTGCGTTGGCTTCACGGTACGTTAAGCCAACTAGATACGGCACGGCAACCTGCCCTATCCCTTTTTCTTCCAACTCCTCTTCACTAAAAATCGGCTCTATGCCTAAATACGGCAAAATGCTTTCCAACAAGCCCTTCATAACGGGCCCGGCAACTTGCCCCCCGTAATACTCACCCTTTGGCTCATCAATAAGCACAAAAGCCATAACAGTAGGGTGTTCAGCCGGAGCAACGGTTATGAAGGACGCTATGTACAATCCGCTGCGACGCGGCAACTTTTCGCTTGTCGCCGTTTTGCCGCCAACACGGTAGCCTGGTATGTACGTGCGGTTACCCGTGCCTGCATCCACCACGCTTTCAAGTATATCTCGCATTAAGGCAGATGTTTCGGCAGAGATGATCTGCTCTCCCCTGCCGATTCCCGCGGATAAATCCTCAACAATCAGCCCGTTAGCGTCCGTTATTTTCATGCCGACGTGCGGCGTTATGAGATATCCGCCGTTGACCGTGGCCGCGACGGCGCGCATTAGCTGCAGCGGGCTTATTTGGAACGACTGCCCGAATGACATTGTCGCAAGTTCCACGGGACCAATGTTTTCCATTTTATGGAATATTCCAACTGCCTCACCTGGCAGATCCACGCCTGTTTTATTCATAAGCCCAAAGCGGCGCATATACGCGAAGAACGTCTCCGCGCCAAGCCTTGACGCCGTTTCCATAAAGACTGGGTTACACGAGTTTTGCATACCCTCTATAAAATTCTGCGTCGGGTGGCTTCTAGGGGAACGCCAGCAACGGATGAAACGGTTTGCCACCTGTGTGCCGCTGCCGCAATGGAACTGGTCGTCAAGCGTGATCACGCCTTCTTCAATGCCGGCGGCGAGTGTCATTATTTTGGATGTAGACCCTGGTTCGAAGGTGTCGTTTATACCAAAGTTACGCCACATACGGTTTAGGTGCGCCATTTGTTCCGCGTTGTCGAAGGTATGCCAAATCTCGGCAAGCGCAGGATCGTTTATTATAAACGGTTCATTTAAATCAAAGCTCGGGTAATTTGCAAGCGCAAGAATTTCACCGTTTTGCGGGTTCATCACTATGATAAGACCACGGCGGGCATTGCGGTACTCTACGGCGGAAGCGATCATCTGTTCGGCGTAGGACTGCACGACATAATCCAGCGTCAAAACGAGGTTATAACCCGGGTTCGGTGCAATTCTCATAATCTCACCCAGCGGCAGCTCGCGTCCAGCGGCATCTGTTTCGGTCATGATGCGGCCGGGTTCACCCTTTAAAAACCTGTCGTATTTGGCTTCCAACCCGATAATACCTTGGTTGTCGCGCCCAACAAACCCAATAACCTGCGCCGCCAAAGAGCCGAATGGGTAAATGCGGCGCACGTCTTCGTCAATTACAATTCCTGGTATGTTCATGGCTCGTATTTGGTCGGCGATTTCCTTGTCCACCTGTGTCTTAATGCGCTGCAGCGCAAGACGGCGGTTGATCTGCGTAAAGACCGTATCGTAATCCAAACCAAGCATCTCCGACAAAACTGTCGCTACCAGCTCAAAATCCTGTATCTGGTTGCGGATGACGCTGACGGACGCGACGCTCTCCGTAACGGCCAGGCCGATCATATTGCGGTCATATATCGTGCCGCGGTTGGGGGTTATCAGGCGGTCTCGCGTTTGTTGTTCGTACGCCAGGCGCTGCAAATGCTCACCCTCAAACGCCTGTATATAAAAAACCCGAAACAGCATGAAAATAAGCAGTGCCTCAAATATACAAAGCACCGCCAAGAGTTTGCGTTTTGTGCGGATGTTAGTTTGGTTGTGCATGAAGATGCCCCGACTTGTCTTTTTAGAAAGATATGACGAGTTGGGCTAGAATATGAAAACTAATAAATTTACGGGCGAAATCTGTTTCTTATAGGTTCACTAAAAGACCATTCAAGTACATTAATGTCAAAATATTCATATAACTGTTCTTTTGATATTTCACCGGAAGTTATAAGAATAAACCCCTCAATTGACATTTCAGTATACATAAAGCGTGGTCCTTGGCGGTTGCCTCGCCGATCTCCCATATAATAATCGGGTTCACCAAAACTAATCCAAATTGTAACTTCTTCAATTGGCCTTCCGCGGGAAAAAGCATATGGCACGACAGTTGTGCTAAATATGTCGTATCTTCGTTGACTTCTGCCGCTTTTAAAACTTGACGACCAATTTCTACCGCGAGAATTAATACCAATAAAACTAGCTAAGATGGTATCTTCAATTTCATATTGTACGCCGTCAATTTCATATACAATCCGGAATGGAAATTCTCCGTATTCTATTACTGGAGAAAATCTTATAACAGGTACTGACGGGTGCATAGTGAGCGTGATGATTAATGTAGTTAAAATAACAATAAGCTTAGTGTATAATCTTTTTTATTAGCAAATTTGAAATATGCAATTCCAATTATTATGTTTATTATGAATGTTACAGGAAAAGTTAATATGAATTCCAAACCCGGCGGAAACATTGTAGACAAAACAAACACAAGTATAAAAAACGGATACTGTACAAACGGGTAAGCAATAGCGTCTTTCATACTTAATGATTTTGCTAATTTAATAGATATAAATAAAAATATGGCTAATGGGAAAGCAAAGAGGAAAAAGCTTTCTCCAAGCACAATTAAAAACAAAATTGATGGAAGCAATATAGGTACTATCATAATAAGAATCTTTTTCTTTAATTCTTTATTTGTTTTCATAATTCATAAACCCTTTAATAATATTTTTATATTCTCATTATAGCAAATATTATGGTTAATAACAATTAAAATAGCCAATTAAGTTGCCATTAAAAAGCAAAAATGTTTTCTGTACAAGATACAGTTTGTTCAGCACATCATAATATAGTACAAAGGAGGCTGTCACATGAATGAAACTTTTAATGATATAGTAACACCAATCGAAACTGAAGCACTACGCGAGCCTACACGGCATGTCACCCCGTCGGAAGGGCGCTTGGCCCGTTGTAACATGAGAAGGCAAGAATTTGGCGCATTATACAGCCCGGAAACCGCACTTCGCAACGGTACGGTTTTTCCGGAATTAAATATGCCATACCGTTGGGGGAATAACCCCAATTCAGGAGGTAATTAATGGAAACCGTAAATAGGCCCAGAGAAAGAAACGATTTATTAGCACGCCTTACCACGCTTGACTTTGTTGCACTTGATCTCGCTCTTTTTCTCAACATCAATCCCGGATGCGCCGAAGCATTAGAAAAGTACAACGACACCATCTCAGAAGCAAACGAAGTACGACGCCTGTACGAAATGTTCTACGGGCCACTTTGCTCGTTCCGTTCAGAAGCCGGCTCAGCATGGCAATGGAGCGACAACCCGTGGCCATGGCAAGAATCTTCCAATTTCGATATATAAGGAGCATATGTAAATGTGGATATATGAAAAAAAATTAGAGTTTCCCGTTAAAATACGCCACCGCAACCCAAAGCTCGCTAAAATTATAATTGAGCAATACGGCGGCCCAGACGGTGAGTTGGGTGCGGCCTTACGCTACCTTAGCCAACGGTTTACGATGGTTACGCCGCAGGCAAAAGCGACATTAAACGATGTCGGTATATGCGTACCAAAATAGCGCATCTTAAAAATGGCTAATTTACAGGCTTTTGGGGCTGGCATAGATTCTGCCCCAATCAACAATCGCTATATCGCCTATCGAAAATATCGTCATGCTGTTGGCGATATTTTTCTTTCCAGCAAGTATGCCCTTGTGTTTTGCCTGTAGAGATAAGAGCAATATCACGCTATGCGTGGTTGCGTTAGGAGCGTTATCATGACTA
>WQWB01000067.1 GCA_009785555.1 Defluviitaleaceae bacterium
CATCTAAAGTGGAGAGTGCGCTGTATACGCTTTCAAGATAAGATAATTCCTCTTGGTTGCGTTCCATCTGGCTACCAAGGGCATCAAACGCACGCTTTGCTTTGTTATACCGCTTAAAATAATTTTGAGCGTTTTGTGCAGGTGAATGCTTAGGGTTAAGGGTTATTTCGATTTCCCCGCCGTTTTCGCTGTAAAAATTTTCTAAAGTTACAGATGCCGCGCCAGGTGTGATGCGGTAAATATTTGCCGTCAAAATTTCACCATGTATGCGCCAAATATCCCTGTCTTTTATTTCTTCCAACTCTTTCGTAAAGTTATCAAACTTACGTACGCACCGCTCAATACAACGGGCGACAATTTGGCGCAGATCCCTCGTTTTTTGCGAAATACGTAAATTTTCGTCACGTGTGCTGTAGTAATCGTCTATTAATACTGAAAAATTAAGGTATGCGTGACGTGAAGCAGAAGGAAACATAGTTAGTTCGTATGCGGCAAAATCGGTTGCCGTGCCGGCTTCGTCTTTTACAAGCTCAAAAATATTTTTATCGGACAGAGTAGATACGACGATATCCGAAAAAATACCGTGAAGCCGTTTAATATCGACGGAAGAAAGATCGGCGACGGGTAAATCTGGTAACAAACCGGAACGGAAAATAATTTCACCAGCTAAAAGCGATGATATACCGCTAAAATTATTTAATAAGGCGTTTTTTATTGATTTGCTCACGTCTTTGAGGCTATCCTCAAAAATAGAATAATCTTTTAAAATATCCGCTGTGTTTATTTTATCTTGCGCCGGCGGCGGCGTGTAGGTGCGGCCAGGCAAAACCTCGCGTACAGTAGAACGGGCGTGGTTTATGCGTTTTATGGAGTCAATAATTGCTGCGCCTTCGGTCGAGCTGTTAAGAAGTATAATATTAGAGTGTTTCCCCATAATTTCCGCAACCAAACGCAGGCCAACAATATCACCCATCTCGTTTGTTGCCGTAAAGTCAAGGTTTACAACCCTTTCAAACCCTATACCTTGCGTAACGGATATTATCCGGCCGCCAAGCAAATGTTTTCGCAAAACCATACAAAATAGCGGCGGCGTTGCGGGGTTTTCCCTCGATGTCTCCGTAAGCTGGACACGCGCCGATGAGGCAGACGCGGATAGAAGAAGTTTTAGCGAACTTCCTTTTTTTAACGTCAAAACAACCTCATCGGCATGGGGTTGATAAATCTTATCAACCCTAGCACCGACAAGGGCGTCTGAAAGTTCACGAACTAAAGAATTGATGCTTATACCGTCAAGTGGCATGTTTTAAAATGTAGGCTCAATAAGGCCGTAGGATTCGTCATTGCGCTTGTAAACTACGTTTACCTCGTCATTGACGCTATTGCGGAAAACGTAAAACCCGTGGCCGAGCAATTCCATTTCCATAACGGCCTCTTCCGGATCCATTGGTTTAAGTGCAAACCTTTTTGTCTTAACGATCTTAACGGCATAGCTGTCCGCTTCAGGCAAAGCATCGACGATAAAGTCATCCGTTACATCTACGTAATTATTATCTTTCCTCTTTTTATCGCGTGAACGCGTTTTGAATTTAACCATTTGGCGCTCCAACGCGTCAGAGACGGCATCTACGGCGGCAATAGCATCTTTAGAGGCGGCTTGTGCGCGTAAGGTACGCGACTTAAGGGAAACCGCCACTTCCGCGGTAATATCTTGTTTTATTTCGTTAAAAATAACGTGAACGGCCGCATTGGATGGCAACACGCGGGAAAGGCGTTGTAGCAGCTTTTTTTCAACCTTACTCATTAAATCGTCCGTTAATTTAAAATTTCTTCCACCAAAAGTAATCGTCATTACAATACCTCCTAGTCTAATATTTGGAAAGACATGATAATCCCTTCAACATCAATATATCTTGTATTAATGTGGATGATAGATCCAACGGTCAGCTGGCGCGCGCCGCCTATAAGAATCGCCGTGGGGGTAATGCGCGCGAACGCCTCGACTTCTATAAAAATATCTATAACGCCGGGTGGGTGCGACGGAGCGACCGTGCCGTCCAGCATTTCGACGAAATCTATGTGCGGTTCATACCAAAAGTAATGGATATTTCCTATATGCTGTTGTTGCCGCGCATCCCATACGGAAAGGCCTTTTGAATAATAATCCAGCGTAAAGTCCCGGACGCCTTCTAAAACGATAACGTAACGTACGCGACTTTCGGCATCCCGCGCCATGGATGGAGAAAGGAACCGAAATCCAGCCGCGGCTATAAGCGCAAGGATAAGCAAAATAACGCAAAGGTCTATAATATTGATCTTACCGAATAATCTCCCGTTTTTATCCAAATAAACACCTCCTCTAGTCCCTCGGCTCTATGTTCAACGCCACAGTGAATCCTCCAGCCGCATAACCCCTACCACGGATGTACATCTGCTGCCCGACGCGAATTTCTACATTGCTGTATGCTATTAAAATCCGATGTTCATTGGCAAAGGCTGCGGCGCGGATGGTGATGCGGGCATCTATTTGATCCGGTATGAGTTCTTCTGTCCAATGTCCGTTTACAAGGTCTTGCGTGAACATTGTGGCTGGTAGTGTTTCAAAGTGTGCAACCTCGCCAAGCCGGTGGCCGCGTACGCTGTCATATATTATATGCCCTTCTTCTGGCCCGGAAAAACTGCTGCGCAGGTTGCGTGCCTCGAAAGTGAAGTATACCCAAACAGGCTCTCCATCCGGTGTGCGTGACGATAAAAACCACGGCACAGCGAATACGGCTAGCGCGATAACAAGTAATATAATTCCGTCTAAAATTGTAAATTTAATGCGTTTTTTCATTTTGCACCTCTTGCACTTCATTTTTAACAGCTGTATATAAAGAAGCCGAAATTGCCATCAAAAGCCAAAAATACGACACGATACGGTAGTTGTACCAAACATTATCTGTCAGCCCTTGAATTAAATAGCCAAACATACCGGCCGCCAATGCAACGGAAGCAGTTTTAAGGAAACTATCATTTGATTCGCGCGGCTTGATGAGGGTGTATTTGAAGAATAAGAATACTAGGACGGCGAAAAGTATAATACCGACAATCCCTTGCTCTATAATGATTTGGAGGAAGAGGTTGTGCGAATGGAGTGCTTCCGCCGCATGGAAGGCGTATCCTTGATAAACAAAGACGAAATTGCCTGTACCCATGCCGATGCCGGATGGCCAAATAGTGCCTATCATCGCCAATGAGCCTAACCAGATGTTTACGCGGAAGTTGGTGGACGTATCTGCCATGTTGCCGATGCTTAGGAAACGCTGGATTACTGTTTCCGGCAATAAGAAGGGTAGGGCAATGATGGCGAGAAGGCCGAGGAAAAGTAGGCGCTTATCTCTAAAAAAGGCGAAAAAGGCGAAGGCCAAAACCAAACCAAGCCACGCCCCGCGTGATTGCGTGAAGAGCATACATAGCGCGGTAACACCCAGTATACCAAGGATGCCTAAGATATGTACTGGGTTTTTATAGTAATACAACATTCCAAAGGCAAAAACTATAATGATGATTAGATACTGCCCTAGGACGTTTGGATTTTCGAGTGTTGAGTAAATACGTGCGGTGGTTTGGCCGAACATTTCGTCGTCTATCCATGCTGCGGTTTCGACGAAGTTGCCGGTAACCCGTTGGTATATGCCGTATGCGGCGACGAGGAAGCCGGAGAGCACGAGGATAGCGATAATAGCCATAAGCATACGCCGTGTGCGGATAATATTTTTAGCTGCGATAAAAAATAAGATGAATAAAGTGTACATAGCCGCCGTGAATAGAGCATTGCCGCTGTCGTATGCTACGATAATTGAAAACATAACGGAAACTGCGAAAAATATTGCCGCAAGTAGCATACCGGTTATATTGAACTGGTGTTCGCCTCTTCTAATGAAAAATATCTTTGTGACATAGGAAAGCACCGTAACAGCCATAAGCCCGGCTATAACAATAGTTGGCGCGATTGGGATGATGAACGCCGCCAACAGTACGCCGATTTCGGTTTTATAGAATATCAGCGAAGTGCATATAACTCCGCCTGCTAGTAAAATGAAGTTAATAGGGCTTAAAAAATAGAAGGAAGAGGCTAGCAAGGCACCTAAAACAAAGTAAAATATGTGATGGCGTACGACGGGGAGCGCGGTTGCTTCATTTTCGAATTGAAAGCCAAAGAAGCGGCCGAAGAACTTTATAACCACAGATGTTTGAAATAGATTTTGCGGTGAACGGTTTATGGTTACGAGTAATAATCCAAATATCGCAAGTGCGGCTAAGGCAAGGCGAATCCAACCATCATAAAAAAAGCCGACGAGGCTGAACGTGATGAGAGTGAGGCCGAAGGAACGCGTCGTCGTTGCCGGGATTGTCTTGAAAATATTGTTCAGAAAATTCATAGTGAAGCTACTTGAAGGCGGCGCATTTTGCCTTGATGATGAAAATGAGTTGATGCGAACGGCTAGGCGGCCGGGTAGGGATGTGGTCATAATTTCGCCGCCTTGAGGATGCTCATATATAAGTAGGTTTCGAAGTGCGCTCCGCTTCCAAGCGTTAGAAAAAAAGAGGCAGATTAACGTAAGTACCCTGTACATAACACTGCCGCGGTATAATTCAGCAATTTTACTGATCGCCGCCAAAAACATTTATATATACTTCCTCTATCCTATGCGCCATAATTTCGGCGGTAAAGCGGTCGTTAAATACTATCTCGGCATTTTTTGCCAATTCGTTGTAGAGCTGTTTATCTTCATATAGGGTGCGGATGGCATTGGCTAGAGAAACTCCGTCCCGTTCACCAAGGATAAGGCCGTTTAACCTGTCGGATATAACGTATGGGTTGCCGCCGCAGTTGCTTACGATCGAAGGGATGCCAACGCTCATCCCCTCAAGAAGGGAGATACTTGTTGCTTCCGTGGAGCTTGCGTTGAGCTGAACATCCAGTGAAGCCATCAATGTCTCAGGATTCTCAATAAAACCTGTGAAGACAACGTTACCAAGCCTATCGCGTTCGATCCTGTCCTTAATCGTTTTTTCAAGCTCTCCGCTACCGGCTATAATAATTTTTACATTAGGCAGGTCACGTAACAGCTTTGCAGCATCTAAAATTATGTCATGCCCTTTGATAGGTACTAAACGCGCAAAAATACCACAAAGAAAGTCACTTTCATTTATATTATAGATTGAACGGATGGCAGTTCTTTCATTTTCGTCGGGTTTAATGATTTTATCAGTCCCGTTAAATATTATATCAACTTTACGCGGGCTAACCCCCGCTTCAACCATGTTCTCCAATGCCGTAGGCGATACGGCGATTATCCTGTCTGATAAAAAATTGTTCGCAAAGCCGATGATTTGTCTGACTGGTGTGCGTGTCATAGTTAATTTATTGGGATACGCAGTATGTCGTGTGTATATAACCTTAACGCCGCGGCAAAACTTGGCGGCGATACGTGCGGAAAGTGACGCATGTGTATGGACAATGTCAGGCTTAATGGTTTTTATAGTGCGACGCAAACCGAGCAAACCGCTATAGCTGAAGGTTTGCTCGGCAAGACCCTCAATTTCTATAGCGGTAACACCAAGTGCTTTAATTGCCGGTATGAGCGCGGACGCGGTTGGAAGCGCGACGACAAGTTCAAAGCGCGTTTTATTCCTATTTTTAAGGTAGGTTAGCAAAACACGGCCTGCACCGCCTATATTTGTATCTGATATAACGTTAAGGATCTTTATTGGCATTAGGCCTTTTTCTTTTCATTTAATGCTCGTTGTTTAATTGGTACGCGGTTTTCATTGCGGACAAGATCATGGATGAATCCGCCGCCGTCATTTTTGCGGATGATGCACCGCTCTACTGTGGCATCCGTCGGGATGTCGTACATGAGGTCGGTAAGGATACCCTCCATAATTGAACGTAGACCGCGTGCGCCGATTTTGCGCTCAAGCGCCTGAGACGCAACTTCGGAGAGGGCTGTATCGTCAAATTCAAGCTCCACGTCGTCCAACGCAAAAAGGTGTTGGTATTGTTTTAATAGCGCGTTCTTAGGTTTCGTTAAAATGTTGATAAGTGCCTGTTCGTCCAAACTGTCCAGTGTCACGATAACGGGTATCCTGCCAACAAGCTCAGGAATAAGACCGTATTTTGTGAGGTCTGTAGGTTGGGTTTTTCTGATGATATCGTTTTTATCATTCTTGGCGGTTTGTGGATTGTTCGTTCCAAACCCAATAACTTTCTTATCGAAACGTTGTTCAATGATTTTGTCTATCCCGTCGAACGCGCCGCCGCAGATGAATAGGATGTTGGTTGTATCCATTTGTATATACTCTTGGTGAGGGTGTTTTCGGCCGCCCTGGGGTGGGATGTTCGCCGTCGTTCCCTCGAGGATTTTGAGGAGAGCCTGCTGAACGCCTTCCCCACTGACATCGCGGGTTATAGATACGTTTTCAGATCGACGGGATACTTTGTCTATCTCGTCGATATAGATAATGCCGCGCTGTGCGCGTACTACATCATTACCTGCGTTTTGGATGAGACGGAGCAGGATGTTCTCCACGTCTTCGCCAACATAGCCGGCTTCTGTTAGTGTTGTCGCGTCAGCGATGGCGAAGGGGACGTTAAGCATTTTGGCGAGGGATTGGGCTAAAAAAGTCTTTCCGACACCTGTAGGGCCAACGAGTAGGATATTGCTTTTTGCGATATCCACTTCACTGCGCCTATCCACTGCGCCAAGGCGTTTATAGTGGTTGTATACGGCCACGCCGAGAGCCTTTTTAGCTTGCTCTTGACCGATAACATATTCATCTAAATGGCTTTTGATTTCATTTGGTTTGTAAATACGCAATTCGTCGCCAAGATCCAACCCTTTTCCGCGGTCTTCGCCGTATTCCTTTTCTAAAATATCAACGCAGGTCTCTACGCAAAAATTGCATATGAAAGCGGTTGGGGAGCCGGAAATCAACCGTTTAACGGCGTCGCTCGGTTTTCCGCAGAAAGAGCATGTTACTCCTCTTTTTGATTCGTTTTTTGAAGACATTGGTTTCTCCTTGCAAGCCCATCAAATGGGCCGTTTATAACCGATTATGAAAATTTAACCGATTACTTTTTCGTACTACCTAGCGGCATCTTTATGGAAGATATCGTCAATAATCCCGTATGCCTTGGCTTCTTCGGCAGTCATAAAATTGTCGCGCTCAGTGTCGCGTTTTATTATTTCAATATCTTGCCCCGTCATCTGCGCAAGCATTTCGTTTAGTTTGCGCTTAGAGTCTAAAAGGCGTTTTGTATATATTTCTACGTCCGTAGCTTGGCCGCGTGCGCCGCCAAGTGGCTGGTGTATCATGATCTCGGCGTTCGGCAGGGCGAAGCGCTTGCCTTTTGCGCCGCCGGCAAGGAGGAATGCGCCCATACTTGCAGCCATGCCGATGCAAATCGTCTGTACATCAGGCGCGATATGCTGCATAGTGTCGTATATTGCTAGGCCGCTGGTTATCGAGCCTCCGGGGCTGTTTATATACAAATAAACGTCCTTGTCCTTCGCTTCCGCATCAAGAAAGAGGAGTTGGGCGATGACAAGGGACGAGGTAACGTCGTTCACCTCATCGCTTAATATAATGATCCTGTCCTTTAAGAGGCGTGAATAGATATCGTAAGACCGCTCGCCGCGGCTGGATTGCTCAACTACCATTGGTACTAGTGCCATGTTTTCGTCCTCCTACTGTTCGCTGTTTTCGCTGTCGGGGTCTTCGTCAACAGCGACGGCGTGTGCGGAAACAAAGTCCAACGCCTTCTTAACGATAATATCCTCCGACATCGCTTTGCGTACGCGGGTTGTCATGTCTCCCTTAACTTTTTCAAAATCCGCAGCAGAACCGTAAGATTCGAGAGCTGTGCGGATCTCCGCGTCAACATCCTCGTCAGTTGCGACCAAACCTTCGTTTGCGGCAATAGCTTCCAATGCAAAGCGTGTGCGCAACCTGTCCGTAACATTGTTGCGGTAGCCTTCGCGATATGCGTCAAACTCCATCTGCATATACTGTAAGAACATTTCGAGGGACAGACCGCGGTTTCTTAAATCGCGTTCATGATCCATACACTGTTGATCCATTTCGGATTCTACCATGCCGTCCGGTATGGTTACTTCAACGAGTTTGCGGAGTTTTCGAGCCAAAATATCATCCTTGCTGTTTTTCGCATTAGCTTCACGCGCGTCGGTGAGGCGTTTAAGTACATCCGTTTTGTAATCTTCAATATTTTCAAAATCAGAAATGCTTTCGACGAAATCCAGGTCAAATTCCGGCATTTCCTTAATGTTTATAGCATTGAGCTTAACCTTAAAGACGGCAAGTTTGCCGGCAAGATGTTCGGCGTGGTATTCGGCGGGGAAATGTACGACGATGTCGCGTTCATCACCTATGTTCATGCCAACGACTTGATCCTCAAAGCCAGGGATAAAGCGGCCGGAGCCAAGGGTAAGCTCCGCGTCATCTGCCTTGCCGCCATCGAAAGGAACGCCGTCCACGGAGCCTTCGTAATCTATGCGCGTAATGTCGCCAAGCTGTGCCGGTCTGTCTTCAACTGGGATGAAACGGGCGTTCTTTTCGCGCTCACGGTCTATAACTTCGGTTATTTCTTCGTCTGTAATGCTTATTTCAAGCGGTTTGTAGGTAAGGCCTTTATAATCTACAATCTTCGGGGTTGGTTTGAGGGTAAGCTCAGCCTCAACAACGGCGCCGACGCCAACTTCCGCGTAAACCAAACTGAACCGAGGGCGTTCCACCACTTGAAGCTCTTCGGTATCTATCATTTTATCATACAGGTCTGGGAAGGTTTCGTTTACGGCGTCTTCAAGGAAAAATTCCTTGCCGTATTGCGATTCTATCAGTTTACGCGGCACTTTGCCTTTGCGGAAGCCGGGTATGTCAA
>WQWB01000068.1 GCA_009785555.1 Defluviitaleaceae bacterium
CGGAACAACTTTGCGTGCAAATAAAAAAAATCAACAAAATATAGGCTTTAATGTCATTTTATGGTTGTCTATTACTTTCTTTTGTGTTATTATTTTCCTAATATTAGCAGAAATTGAGGGAGGGCGATGCTAGCTGTGGAGCATAAACATGTATTGCTAGATGAGTTGTTTGTTATAGGGGGAAATTTCAGGCCAGATGAACTTAAATTAGTTGAAACTAAGCTAAAAAACTACGCTAAAGATAATAAGGAAGATTTACAAATTAGGGATGCTTTGATAATACTTAAAATATTTGATACAACCTCTGAAACTTCGCTTTCAACCAGTGTTTTATCCGGGTGGCGGAAAAACAAGGAAAATGCCATGGATTTCTTACCAGGCTCTACGCCTGTGCCGCGGTATACATCAAAGAACTTCGCGTCCTCCAGTAAAATGCCGCCGTTTTTGCGTATGGCCGACAATAGGTCACCTGCTGTAACTGTTTCGTCACATAGGAGTGCTATGTCGCGCCGCATAGCCGGAAAACGCGGCAGGGCGGTTACGGTTACGTCGCCGGTATATGGGAGAAGACTGTCGAGATATAACGTAGTAATGTAAGCTTGCGTACCTATTTCATAGGTTTCTGCGACTGTTGGGTGAACTTCGCCGACATAGCCGACAAATTTTTCATTAACCGTAATGATGGCTTTTCTGCCGGGGTGTAAGAAAGGTAAGCTCAGCTCGTGGGGGGCGTCACCTGTGTGGTTTGCCGTAAATTTAACATCCAGTAAATTTATGCCAATATTTTTCAAAAGATACTCTGCCTTACCTTTGACGGCGTAAAAGTCTCCGTCCCCGTAGCTTGCAAAGGTAAGTACATTAAGCTCTGCGGGCAGTTCTGTCATAGGCGTTTCTTTTGGCAGGTAAATCCTGGCGATTTCATATAAAGCGGCACACGAGTTGCGGCGGTTGTAATTTGTGGCTAGCGATGAAAGCATCGCCGCCGCCGTCGTCGTACGCATTACGGAAAATTCCTCGCCCAGCGGATTTTTGATAACAGCCGCACAGCGCAGGTTACTGGTTGGGCTTAACAATAATTTATCAAACACGCCAGGGCTTTCAAAGGACATAGTAAGTGCCTCGTTGAAGCCGAGTGCGGCGCAAAGGCCTTTAAGCTGTGCGTATTTTTCCTGATATTCAGTCTTCTTTCCGATATTTGATGAGCCGGCGAGGGTGGCCGGTACCTTGTCGTATCCATATAAACGGGCTACTTCCTCTGCCAGGTCCGTTTCAGTCGTTATATCTGGGCGGAATGTTGGTATTATTGCTAGGCCCTTACCTTTGGAAATTGTGGTCTTTATTTCAAGACGTGAAAGGAGTTCGCCGATCTCGTCGTCTGATATGGATAAACCTAAAAGATTATTTATGTTTGAGGTAACGAACGTTATTTCTGATTCGCATGTTGGGTATGGATAACAGTCGACAACATCGTGTAAGGCCGTACCCGCGCCGATTTCCTCAATGAGGTGTGCGGCGAAGTTAATTGCTGTTATAGCATTATTCGGGTCAAGGCCCTTTTCAAATTTTGCGGACGAGTCCGTACGGAGGCCGAGTTTCTTGGATGTGCGGCGGACAGAGACTGCGTCGAAGCAGGCGGATTCAAGCAAGACGGTAGTTACGTCATCCGTAATCATTGAGTTTTCGCCGCCCATGACGCCTGCGACGGCTAAGCCGCCGATATTGTCAGCAATAAGTAGGTCTGCTTCGTCAAGAATGCGTTCCACGCCGTCTAAAGTTGTTAGAACCTCACCGGGTTTGGCGTTTCGTACGATAATCTCGCCGCCGCGCACGTTACAGATGTTAAAGGCGTGCATGGGGTGTCCGAAAAGATGGAGGACATAGTTAGTAACGTCCACAATATTGTTGATGGGGCGCAAACCGGCTAAAGCCAGCCTACGGCGAAGCCACAACGGCGACGGGGCGATTTTAACGTTTGTAATTACGCGGGCACAGTAGCGCGAGCATTTTTCTTGATTATCAACGCGAATTTTAATGTGGTCGGTAGATTTAGGTGCTACCATATTCGCGAACTCTGTTTGCTGGTCTGGCAACAAACGCGCCACCCCGTCTGCGCCAAAGGAAGGAGCAGACGGGGTCGGCACTTCGTGTCTGCGCGGGTTGCGCATCCCTACCACCCCTCCTACGGAGGGGAATTTTAACGATACACCAAATGTTGCCGCGGCTTCTCTTGCGAGGCCTAAAACGGAGAAGCAGTCTGGACGGTTGCTAGTCAATTCAAACTCAACTACATCATCTTGCAGAAACATAAGCGGTACTGGGTTTATACCGATTGGCGTATCACATGTAAAAACGTAAATTCCGTCTTCCGGCGCATCGGGGAAGCTGTCTCTGTTACTCCCAAGCTCATCCACGGAGCAGAACATCCCCTGCGACAATTCTCCGCGCAGTTCGCCTGCCTTAATTTCCTTGCCGTCAGCCAAAATTGCGCCGTCCGTGGCAATTGGAACTATATCGCCGACCTTAAGGTTAGTCGCGGCCGTAACGATTTGCAAATCCGTTCCGCCACCTACATCAACCGACATGACCAATAATTTATCCGCATTGTTATGTGCGCGTATGGTTTTTACGCGACCGGTGATAATTCCAGATAGGGACGCGCCGACGCGCTCCACGCCTTCGGTTTTGGAGCCGCTCATTGTCATGGCGTCCATAAATGTTTTTATGTCCATGTTTATATCAACATATTCTTTTAGCCAGGATATCGGTATTTTCATTTCGCACCTCTTAAATATCAATAATATTATTACCTGCCGCCTTTTCCAATCTATTCATTATGGACAGGCCGACTTCTGTATGGCGGAAAGATTCGCTAAAGATAATTTCTACGCCAGCTTCATTAAAGCGATGCAGTGCAGCGTAGATACCGCGCGCTACATCCTCAAGGTTTTTTATTGAGCCGACGTTTATGACGTGGCCGCAGGTGTAGAAACCCGCGCTTTCTTCAGACGTTAGGATGCCGACTCTCTCGGCGGGAAGGCCGCTTTCCGATATCCGTCTATTTATATATTCTGCAACCTTGTGTGGCTCGCCGCGTATGATGTACATCGGTGCGTCGGGTGCATAATGCTTGTATTTCATGCCAGGCGCAACGGAGTCGGCGAGCGTTGCGGCCGATTGGTTGATTTTTACACCTAACACGCTCTCTATCTGCGTTTTCGTGATTGTGCCGGGACGCAGGAGAATCGGTAAACCACTCGATAAATCGATAATCGTGGACTCTATACCTACGGAGCATGCATCGCCGCATAATACAGCATCTATGCGCCCGTGCATGTCGGCCAAGACGTGCGCGGCCGTAGTGGGGCTGAGGCGGCCGCTGGTATTTGCGCTGGGTGCGGCAATGGGTACACCTGCAAGCTCTATAAGCCGCCGTGCCACTTCATGCGCTGGTATGCGCACAGCTACCGTGTCGCGGTTGCCGGTTGTAGCGTATGGGACGTTTTTACTTTTATTTAATATCATAGTGATGGGGCCTGGGCAGAACTTTGCAATTAACTTCAATGCAGTTTGTGGTACAGCTTCCACGCAGGACGAAAGGCCGTCTATGTCCAATACGTGCAGGATAAGCGGGTTGTCAGACGGACGCCCTTTCGCCGCGTATATTTTTTTTACCGCCGCCTCGTCCAAGGCGTTTGCGCCAAGGCCGTACACCGTTTCTGTAGGGAAGGCAACAAGGCCGCCAGCTTTTATTATATCCGCAGCCTTTTGTATTTCATTGATGCTGAGTGGTTGCGTCTGTATCGTCATGCGGATGCTCCGCAACACTTCTTGTATTTCTTACCGCTGCCGCAGTTGCACGGATCGTTGCGGCCAGGTTTTTCCTCGGCGACAAAAATACCGGAGCGGCGCTGCTCGTTTATCATATTCTGCTGTTCCTGTTCAGTAAAAAAGCCGTTCCATTCAGGTAAAGAATATAAGTGTTTTGCTTTGTACTCCACCATTTTTTTAAAAAGTATTTCAAAATCAAACGTTACGTCAATTATATAAGATTCTTCGATATCTTCAACCTTGATTTCCGTGCCAAATGCGCCGCTTATACCGTCTAAAAAGCCGACGGCCTGTTCCAGCTTAAGGTTGTACTTGGCGGCAAATTCTATAAGCGGCATGTTTATCTTGCCTGTTTTTTCTTTCAGCAAATCCGAGTAAACAGATTTTTCTAAGGGCATATACTTGTTCCAATAAGTTTTGTTTGTTTGCCCTTCGTGCGTGTAGGCGTCGTGTACCCAATTTTCGTATAAAGTCATGTTTTACTCCTTTTTCATTTGGTTTCTACTATTCTACACTAATTTTACTTTTTTGTCCAGTCTAACATTGTTTTTTTGGGAAAATATATATACAGAGGTGAGGATATTGAAAAACGTTCTTTTAGCGGCGTTGATATTAATTATTATACAGCCGCAGTGTATTATTGCCGATATAAAATCCGATGCGACACTGCATGCGGATAAAAGCGAAAAAAGCGCGGAAGAAGCAAAGGTAGAGGCGGGTAAAAAGGCGGAAATCTTACGGGATTACAGCGAAGAATGGTATTATGTTCGCCTGTTGGACAGTGATGCCGTGGGTTGGGTACGCCGGAACGCGCTTTCAATACCGCCGGATGCGCAACCCGAAGAATCCGTCTTGAGTGACGCAGAGCTTGAAATTTATGCAAACAATATGAATTATGACAGTGAAACAAGTAATTTGGTTATAGCGGATTTGTGGCGGCAATATGTTTATATCTTTGAAGGAGGAAAAGGGAATTGGAAAGCTGTGTATAGGATGCGTATATCTAGCGGCCGAAATGTATCACCTACGCCGACGGGAGAATTTACGCTTCGTGAGCGCGGCGATTGGTTCTATTCATCGCGCCTTGGCTCTGGCGGCATGTATTGGGTACGGTTCGACGGGGCGTATTTGTTCCATTCCGTAGCAATGGACAAGGATAAAAATATCATTGACCAGACGATCGGGCGGCGAGCGTCTAACGGCTGTATACGGCTATCCGTAAATGATGCGAAGTGGTTTTACAAGAATGTGCCGGATGGAAGCAAGGTTGTCATAATTTAAGTAAACATTTTATTGACATATTAAGGTATTTTACGTATAATTAGAGGGAATCAAAATATTGGAGGACACAGTTAATGGCAAAAATTATTACAACGGCAGAATTTACAGCAGAAGTTTTAGAAAGCAATGTTCCCGTATTGGTAGACTTTTACGCGGATTGGTGCGGTCCGTGCAAAATGCTTGCACCGACGCTTGACGAGCTTGCCGCGGATTTTGAAGGCCGCGCTAAAATCGTAAAGATCAATGTGGATAACGATAAGCCGCTTGCGCAAGAATATGGCGTGCGTTCTATCCCCGCTCTTAAGTTCTTTAAGGACGGCAAGGTTGTGGAAGAGCATGTCGGCATGTTACCCAAACCGGATTTAGCGGAAAAGCTTAACAATATCCTATAATTAATGACCGAATTTAAGACAATGACAAAGTTTTTGCCTGTAGGCAACAAAACCCCGAGCCACTTTAAAACTGAAGATTGGTAAGGGGTTTTTGTGATGAAGGTTTTTTTGTGTAAATCAATAAATAGCGTAATTATTACGAGTAAATCGCGGAACTTTATATAATGCGAGGCATATGGATGAGAAAAATATTACCATACAATAATATTTTAAAAGACTATAAGGGCTTATTAAAGGATTTTATCGGACAAATATACGGGGCTGAACAGGGTAATGCAATAAGTATTTTTGTAACAGGAAGCTTTGCGAGGGGAGAAGCCACGGAAGCTTCGGATTTAGACATTTGGTGTATATTTGATGTTGTAAGTACCGAAACTTTAAATCGTGTTGGCTTAGCATCCCGAAACTTGCCTATCTCATACAACGATTTAGAGATAAATGCACAATGCTTAAGTCTTAGCGAGTTCAACAGCAGCCATTTTTCAAAGTTTTTGGCTTATCCCATTATTTTCGCTGAAGGGGTATTAATTCATGGAAATGATATTGCTGCGAGAAACGTTCAATGTTATGAAATTAAAAAAACATGTAATGAATTACTTGCCGAAATATTGATGAGTATCAGGCATTATATAGCCGTAAACGAGCCTGCGGAAAAATTGACTTATGCAAAAATTAAGGCATGGGTGTTAAAGCCGTTGATGTTTGCATTGCGATTGGAAAGATATTCTAAAGCAGGGCATTATCCGCTTACAACCACGGAACTGTTTAACTCTTATTCTTCGCCGCCAATGTCGGTCGTATATTTTATGGATAGTGAGAAGTGGAGCGAAGACATTCAAACCAAACGTGATGATGTGTTGCATCTACTACATGAAGAAGTTGCTAATTTGTTAGCGCATTTAAAAAATAATCAACAAGGATAAATTAAAATGTCTGAGTTTAAATTGGTATCAGAGTTTTTGCCGACCGGCGACCAGCCGCAAGCCATTGAAAAGTTGGTCAAGGGTTTTTTTGATGGGAACAAGTTCCAAACGCTGATGGGTGTTACGGGCAGCGGCAAAACGTTTACAATGGCAAACATTATACAGCAGCTGCAGCGTCCGGCTATCGTTATGGCGCACAACAAAACCTTGGCTGCACAGCTTTACAGCGAGTTTAAGGAGTTCTTCCCTCATAACGCGGTGGAGTATTTTGTCAGTTATTATGACTTTTACCAGCCAGAGGCGTATGTGCCAAGTACGGATACGTTTATCGAAAAGGATTCTCGTATAAACGAGGAAATAGATAAACTGCGCCACTCGGCGACGGCGGCGCTTTTTGAGCGGCGCGACGTTATCATCGTTGCCAGCGTGTCCAGTATATACGGCCTTGGTGGGCCTGGGGATTATTATGAGATGTCCTTGTCCTTACGCCCAGGTATGACCAGGGATAGGGACGACGTGCTCCGCAGCCTTGTCGAAATACAGTACCAGCGCAACGACGTCAACTTCGTTCGCGGCACGTTCCGCGTGCGCGGCGACGTGGTGGAGGTTTTCCCCGCCAACTCGTCGGAGATCGCGTTCAGGGTTGAGTTTTTCGGCGATGAGATAGAGCGGATTACCGAAGTGCATTACCTAACGGGTGAGCCGCTAGGTAAGCGCAACCACGTCATCATCTTCCCCGCCAACCACTTCGTTACGACAAAGGATAAGATGGAGCTAGCCGTGCGTGCAATAGAGGATGAGCTGCACGAGCGCTTGATGGAGTTCCGAGCCGAAGGTAAGCTTCTTGAGGCGCAGCGGTTAGAGCAACGTACGGGATACGACATAGAGATGATGCGCGAGATGGGTTTCTGCTCCGGTGTGGAGAACTACAGCCGCCACCTTGCCGGACGCGCGGCGGGTAGTACGCCGTACACTCTATTTGACTTTTTTCCAAAGGACTATCTCATAATAGCCGACGAATCCCACCAAACAATTCCGCAGGTGCGCGGTATGTTTGAAGGGGACAAGTCGCGTAAAACAACACTTGTTGACCATGGCTTCCGCTTGCCGTCGGCACTTGATAACAGGCCGCTTCGTTTTGATGAATATGAAACGAAGATTAACCAGCTTCTGTTCGTTTCTGCGACACCCGGCCCGTATGAGAAGGCGCATAGCAACCTTACGGCGGAGCAGGTAATACGGCCGACGGGGCTTATAGACCCTCCAATAGATGTACGCCCTATACACGGCCAGATTGACGATTTGACGAACGAGATACACAAAACTATCAACAAAGGGCAAAAAGTTCTTGTCACCACGCTAACGAAGAAAATGGCGGAAGATTTGACGGAGTATTTAAAACAGCACGGCATCGCCGTCCGCTACTTGCATAGTGATGTTGACACGCTTGAAAGGCTTGAGATTATACGTGACCTGCGATCCGGCGTTTTTGACGTGCTTGTGGGTATCAATCTCTTACGTGAAGGGCTTGACTTGCCGGAGGTATCGCTCGTCGCGATTTTGGACGCAGACAAGGCAGGTTTTCTACGCTCAGAAACGTCGCTCGTCCAAACTATCGGCCGCGCGGCGCGCCATGTTGAAGGGCGCGTCATCATGTACGCTGACGGGATGACGGACTCGATGAAATACGCCATATCGGAAACCAACCGCCGACGCGATATACAGGAGGAGTACAACCGCGTCAACAATATCACGCCGAAAGGCATAATAAAGAAGGTGCGGGACCTCATACAAGCCACGCTTGAGGATGAAGATGCCGCCGTTAATCAAAAAAGCAAGAAAAAAGGCGATAAACTGGCAAAAGACCCCGAATCTATGGACAAGAACGAACTTATCGTCTATATTAGGGAACTTGAGAAGGACATGCGTAAAGCGGCTGAGGAGCTGAACTTTGAACGCGCGGCGGGTTTGCGGGATAGGGTACTTGAAGTAAAGAAGATGCTGAACAAGCTGTAAATAGTCCGAAGATAGCAAGAAATGCAAAGAAGAATACCTAAAATCCGTTTATAATAGTGCTTGGAAAGGGGGGCGTTGCGTGGATTGGTTAAGAGGTATGAACGATATCGTCGAGTTTATCGAAGAAAACCTGGCGGAGCCGATACAATATGAGTTGCTGTCTAAGATTGCTGGCTGCTCCGTTTACGAGTTTTCTAGGATATTCTCCTTCATGGCTGGGATGCCTGTTTCGGAGTACATACGGCGCAGGCGGCTGTCGCAGGCCGTTTTCGACATCCAAAACGGTAAGAGCAAGGTTATAGATATCGCTTTAAAATACTGTTATGAGTCGCCGGCAACGTTTACGCGCGCGTTTAAGGAGTTGCACGGCACAACGCCTTTGGCGGCGCGTAAAACAGGCGTTCGATTAAAAACCTATCCGCCGATTTCCTTCATACTTA
>WQWB01000069.1 GCA_009785555.1 Defluviitaleaceae bacterium
AGCGTTAATTGACACGCTCTTGCCGCATATAACAAACTCTTGCATATAGTTGTTATGGACATTTGAGAAGTTTATTTTTTCTGGCTTGCTATCGTTGTTATCCATGAATCATAGCTTCTCCTAGTTAGATTAGATAGAGTTATAAATAGACTCAAGAAGTTATCTTGAATAAAAATACCGCCACCTCTACCTTGCGCTGTGTATATCGGTATTCCTGCTTTCGATAATATATCAATATAGCGCAAAATGGTTCGCTTAGAAACTTCGAAATGCGTGGCTAATTCTCTTGCGGTAATTCGTTTTCTATTTATTAAAATGTATACCATTTCAAAAAGCCTGTTAATTTGCATAAACTCACTCCAAAGAAATATAGCTAACTGAAAGTTAAACAGTTACAAAGTTTGCTTAAGCTCAAGCCTGTCCGCTCACTAACTAATGGATTTAACTTCATTACGCTATAGTATACCATAATAAAATAGCATGGTCTATACGGTTTTACATTATGTGGTTATGTAACGGTTGAAATAAAAACAGGACGCATTTTTTCGAGCGCCCTGTTTTACGATCCATTCTTCACTTTTTGATTTAAATTAATTAAGTCAAAACTAATTCAACACCCTGCGCGGGTCTATGCTGCTGTCATCTTGATGGACGGAGAAGGCCAAGTGCGGGCCGAGGCGCGACGAATGGATAGAGGGCGTACCGACATTGCCGATCTGCTGGCCTTTTGCGACTACATCGCCTTCCCGGACGAGGATGTCGTCTCGGAGTTGGCTGTATGTAGTGCGCCAGCCGTTGCCGTGGTCTATCACTACCGTGTTGCCTCTTTCGCGTGTCGATGTAATTGCTATTACCCTGCCTGCGGCCGCCGCGTTGATGGCGTCACCAAGGGATGCGCCGATTGAAAGGTTGTCGTTTGTGCGGAACTGCTCAAGCGTTGCGTCAAATACAAGCCGATCCGTGCTATAGACCATTACGATCTCGCCTACTATCGGCCAGTTCATGCCGTCATTTTCGGAGAAGGGAGCGAAGGTTTGCTGCAGTGCGGGTGGGGTTTCCTGTTCCTGTTCTTCTCTGCGGCGGCGAAGAGCGTAGTACTCCTCTTCGCTGATCCAACCAAGGTAGAAGTCGTAGTAGTAGGCCTCTCTTTCATATCCGTAGTCCACAAAGAGGTTTTGGCCGTAGTTCGGCTCATCCGCGGCGTGGTCATCCTCATCACTAGTTGCTTGTGCGTAGCCGTCATAAGGATAGTGCAGGGGGTATTCACGGTCACCTGCAACTTCTATCGCGTCGGCGTCAAATAGGCCGTACGTGTCGTCCCTGTTTTCATCCGCTAGTGTGTAGTCTTGCGGGGTCAGTACATTATGCGTGTCGCGCGTTAGGTTGGCGTAGCCAATAATTGCCGCCATAACCAGCATTACGCCGACACAGGCATATAGCGCGGCGTAGAACCCTTTGTTTTTGCTGCCGGGCTTTTTGGGTGGGGTGGGTGTGCCACCTGTGACTTTATCGTTCATTAAAACACCTCCACAGGTAGTATGCCCAGGTTATTTCCGCTTATTCACATCTTTGGGAAAATTTATTAATTACGTTTCCATGACGTAATTAGCTTTTTATGGATAATTTTATTTGATATTATGATTATTTTCATTCGGAGAAAACCCATTTGTACTTTCAATTATATAGTTTGGCCGGCCGCGGGCTTCATCGTAGATCCTGCCGATGTATTCACCCATGATGCCGATTGATACGAATAGGAAGGACATTAAAAAAAACAGAATGGTGACTGGTAGCATCCATATCTGAAAACCTACTACCAACGACGAAATGCATAAAACACACGAAAGGAAGAAGGTAAATATACCCATGTAAAATGCGAAGCGTAAGGGCTTTTTTGAAAAAGACGCCATGCCGTTAAGTGATAGCTCGACCATTTTACGGAGCGGATATTTTGTTTCGCCTGCGAAGCGTTCGTCGCGTACGTATTCTATTGATGTTTGGCTAAAACCTGCCCAGCTTACCAAACCGCGCACGTAGCGGTTTTGCTCCGGCAGGGCGTTGATGGCGTTGCAAACTTTGCGGCTGATGAGGCGGAACTCGCCAGTGTCCAATTGTATGTCAACGTTTGTCATGCGTTTTAGGAGGCGATAGTGCATCTTCGCCGTGATCTTTTTGAAAAGCGATTCGCCTTTTCGCTTTAATCGTTTGCCGTATACGACGTCGTATCCGTTTTGCCAGGCTTCTATCATCTGCGGGATAAGTTCCGGCGGGTCTTGTAGGTCAGCGTCGATGCAAATTACGGCATCGCCGGACGAAAGGTGCAACCCAGCCGTAATAGCCGCCATTTGGCCGAAGTTGCGGGAGAAGCGTATGGTTTTTATGCAATTGTCGCTAGCTGTTAATTTCTGCAGTATTTCCGGTGTTTTGTCCAAACTCCCGTCATCAACAAAAATGAGCTCGTAGCGGTATCCGCCGGAACGCAGAATGCTTGTAAGCCGTTCATATGTCTGTGGAAGGACTTCTTCCTCAAAATATACTGGTATAACTACGGATATTTCGGGCTGCATCAGGTTAACTCCAAAATCTTACATACTATGGCTGCGCTTCTTGTGGCAGCATTTTGGGCAAATTTGGCAAAATCGTCCATTGCGCTATCGCTGGCGGTGTCGGAGATAGCTCTAATTACGATAAAAGGTATTTCGTTTAAGTAAGCTGCGTGGGCTATAGCTGCGCCTTCCATCTCAACGCAGTCCGCTTTATATAGGGTTATGATTTTATCCCTGTCCTTCTGTTCGGTAACGAAAATATCGCCACTGGCGATTCGCCCGACGATAACCTTTTGGCCATTAAGTGTATCGCCGGCGCAGGCCGTTTTGGCAAGCGACAAAAGCTCCTCGTTCGCCGAAAACATACTACTTGGCATGCGGGGTATTTCGCCATGGTCATAGCCGAATCCGGTCGCGTCAAAATCATGCTGGACAAGGTCTTTAGATATAACGATATCGAAGATATCCAATTCGGGGTTTAAGCCACCTGCAACGCCTGTGTTCACAATGCTTGTGACGTTAAAGATGTTTGCCAAGATTTGTACGCAGACAGCGGCGTTAACTTTGCCAATGCCGGAACATACAAGAACAACTTTTGATCCGTTGAGCGTACCCTCCGTAAACAATGAACCGGCAATTGTGTGGCTTAGTGTTATTTCCATTTGCGGTAAAAAAGCGTCGATTTCTTCTTGCATTGCACCAATTATTCCTGTTACTCCGTGTTTCATATTTATAACTTCCTTTACATATATTAACTGCCTGTAATTTTACAGTATTACATAGTGTGTATTAGATATAATAAACCGCATAGACACTTGCTGGCAAACCAAAGGAAATGCAAAAATCAGTTTGGATAATCAACCGGCACAGCGACGAAGTTGCGGATATGGCTTGCGTATTTCTATTTAAGTCGGTAAGTGCATAGGGGGAAATTTAATATGAATACAAGTATGGTACTTTCCGGCCCCATGCTGGATTTTTACCTTGATGATATTATGGACATTTTCGTTAATTTTGACCACGAACGCCTAAAAAAGATGGTGTTTTTGAACATTGACAGCTTTTTGGATTATATAGACAGCGACCGTGAACCGGGGGTAAGCGGCCTGCGTTTTGCCGAGATCATTGAGATCATTGAACCGTTTATACCGCTTATAGTGAACGAAGAAAATATGGAAAGCTATTTGCGGTTTGCCTTAAACCAAGACCAGAAGGGTATGGATGCCTTGCAGACTGAGATTGCCGAGTCCGCTAAAATTAAGTTCGTCAAGAGTATTTTTAATGCGGAGAATGAGAACGACATAGAACAGATATTTGAAATCTGCCGTGTGATACGTGAGTATCGGGAGGGTTTTAATGTGAAAGATTCTGTATAAGTTTTATAACTTCACCAAAAGCCTCTGTCTCCTCAACGGTTTTAAGTTCCTTGCCTTGAAAGTGGAGAATAGCCTTCCCGCCTGCTGCTGTTACGCCGATGTCCGCATGCGCCGCTTCGCCAAACCCGTTTACGACGCAACCCATTATCGATACCTTTATCGGTGATTTTGAAGTGGCTAATGCGTCCTCCAGCCGTGTCGCCAGCGTAACGATATCAATGCTGGTGCGGGCGCAGGTGGGACAGGCTATTATTTCGGCACCAAATCTACGTAGCTCCATTGATTTTAAGATTTCTTTGCCGAGGCGCACTTCTTCAACCGGGTCGCCGCTTAGGGAACAGCGGATTGTGTCCCCAATGCCGCGTGACAGAAGCGATGCGATGCCTGCGGCGGATTTAACCCCGCCAGCATATACCGTACCGGCCTCCGTAATGCCGATATGGTGGGGGTAGTCTGTCTTTCCGGCCAAAATTTCGTGCGCGCGTATTGTTTTCGGTACGGAGGAAGATTTCATCGACACGATAATGTCAAAAAAATCCAGTTCCTCAAGTGTTTTTATATGGTCGAGTGCGGATTCGGCCATCGCTTCGCTGATATCTATATTGTGCCCTAAAAAGTGTTTTTCAAGCGAGCCGCCGTTTACGCCGATACGTATGGGTACGCCGCGTTCCTTACACATTTTGGCGATTTCTTTTACGCGGTCACGGTCTCCGATGTTGCCGGGGTTGAGACGTAGCTTGTCCGCTCCGGCTCTAAGTGACGCAATTGCCAGCCGCCAATCAAAGTGGATGTCGGCGGCTATGGGGATTTTAATATCGCGCCGAATATACGGCAGGGCTTCGGCTGCCGCCGCGTTTGGGACAGAAACACGTATTATTTCGCATCCGGCTTCTTCCAGGTGCTTAATTTGGGTAATGGTGGCGGCAATGTCGGCGGTGTCCGTGTTCGTCATGCTCTGTACGGTGATGGGATTGCCGCCGCCGATAGGGACGGAGCCGACGTGGACGGTTCTGGTGCTTTTGCGGTTGTACATATTATTCGACACCCATTCTAACTTGATATCTAATAGCCTGGTATGTTATATATAAAGTGACTAAGTAGACACGTATATATGTGGAGATACGCCAAATTATGTTTTCAGTATTTGTGAAAGTAGCATCTATGTAGTTCAATCCCAAAGCCGTTGGAATTAAAAGAAGAATAAAGCGTATATAAATAACTTTGGAAAATCTTTAAATCTTAAGCTATTCCCTTTGCACGTGTATGCCATTATAAAAATAAGTATAAATACATTTATAAATGGGACAAACATGAGCTTTTTTTGATTTTTGATTATCGTCACAAATTATAGCTCCCGTCGTTTCTAAGCTAACACAGTTCGCCACTACATGTCATCATCGCTCCTATATGCCTGTATCAGTTCCATAAAATCCCCGCCCGCCGCTTCGTCCAAAAGCATGGAAATGCCATCTGCGGATAAACCGTAGGCCGCGTTACTGCGTTCGCCCGTCACATGTTCAAACCAGCCGTAGTAATTGTTTTTAAGTATATAGTTTGTCTTTTCGTCGCAACCATGGTCATGGCGAAGGTTTTTTACGGACAACGCACCATGTGTTTCGAGGAGCGCGGCGATACGTACAGCACGCTCGCGGTAGGCCGTTGCGATAGGTTTGCGCGTCTGCCCGCCTGTGTTCACATCCACCGAGCGTCCGGCAAGTTCTTTGTCAACCTGTTCTTTGCGTTTCGTGCCACGCGCCTTTAAGTCAACGGAGGGAAACATGATTATCTCAATGCTTTTCGGTCGTGACGACATATTTACGTAAATAAGCCCCAAGCCAAGTTTCTTAAGGATCGTTTCGACGGTTTTTGTGTCTTTATGGCGGGGGCGCAAAGGGCGCGGTACGGCAATAAAAACCTGCCCGGTAACGCTTTGGCGGTCAACCGCTTGGATAAG
Source organism: Defluviitaleaceae bacterium (assembly GCA_009785555.1). Classification (GTDB taxonomy): domain Bacteria; phylum Bacillota; class Clostridia; order Lachnospirales; family WRAX01; genus WQWB01. The sequence continues at coordinate 5,877 of WQWB01000069.1, forward strand.
CAACGTCATGTTCAGGCTTTTCTTCATTTCTATAATTGTCAACACGCCGTCTTTTTGGAGGCATATGTCGATACCTAAAACCTCGCCGTTTACGGTGTAGCCCATGCCCGTAAAAAAATCTTTTACGGGTTTATACATGTCCGCTTCCGCAAACGGCGTGGACTTCTTGGTTTTTTTCATTATTTTTTCTTACTTATGGCTTTGCCGGCCATTATAGCTTCGATTTCCTCAACGGTTTTGGGTATCATGTCGGAAAGGATTTCGCACCCGTCTTCCTTTATAAGTACGTTATCCTCAATACGTATGCCGATATTTTCTTCCGCGATATAAAGCCCAGGCTCAACGGTAAAGACCATGCCTTTCTTAAGCTCACCGTCCTTCATGCGGGCGACGTCGTGTACGTCTAGGCCAAGGTGGTGGCTTACGCCGTGGTAGTAATATTTAGCCACTTCGGCGCGGGCCTTGGTTTCGTCCTTTTCCTTTATAAGGCCGATGCGGGATAGTTCCTTGACATAATGGTCAATGACTGCGGCGTTTAACGCGCTGTACTTCGTGCCGTGCTTCATTAGGGCGAACACCTTCTCCTGCGCGCCTAATACTATGTTGTAAAGTTCTTTTTGCCTATCCGTAAATTTGCCGTTTACGGGGAAGGTACGTGAAATATCGGCGGCGTAGTAGCCGTATTGCGCACCCAAGTCAAATAGGATGAGGTCGCCGTTCTGTGTTTTGCAGTTGTTTTCGCCATAGTGAAGGATGGTTGCGTTCTTGCCAGATGCGGCTATGGTATTGAATGCGTGTTCCTTAACGCCGTTTACACGGAGCTGGAAATCGAAATGCGCGGTAAATTCATACTCCATCATACCAGGCTTTGAGTTTTTCATAATATTCTCAATACCTTTGCCGGTGATCTTTATCGCTTCCTTCATCAACTTGACTTCGCTTTTGGATTTGATTGTACGAAGGCGAGCAAGGGTTGGGAAGGCGGAATGGAGTGCTATATACGGATAATTCTCCTTAACTTTTTTTGCAAACTTAAATGCCGCGGCGTTTTGTGGGCCGGGGTTGAAATAGCGGTTCTCAAAATCCATCCAAAGGGTAAGCCCGTCTGTATTGTGGAATTTCATTGCCATATCCCGTTCAAACCGGTCAAGCGGGCGGAACTTTTCTACGCCGCTAAGTTCTTTGGCTCGTTCCTCATTCAGTACAGCACCGTCCCACTTGGCTACGAGCTCGTCATACGCTTCGAGGTACAGGGTTTCCGTTGCCTCTCCTTGTGCGTTTTTGTCGATAAGTAAGATAATTGCGGGGTTTTCAAGCCCTGTTAAGTAGAAGAAGTTGCGGTTAGGGGTGAATGGGTAGTGCTGGTCCGCCGTACGAAGCACAGCATTACCGGCGAATGCGATGTAAAGGCTGTTGCTGGGCAATTCTTTTGCGAAGTTGGTACGGTGTTCCTTAAACATTTTACTTTTCATGGTAACCCTCCTGTCTATTGCCAAATACTATTTAACAATACTTTATATTCTGTTCTGTATGAATTTATATTATCGTTGCTAAATGTCAGCACCTTAATCCATTCTTTCAAATATCCATAATTGTGATGAACTTCCGTTAAATAATTGTGTGGAAATCCGGGCAGAGTTGCCTGTACCCGCAATTGTAAGCACCAAATTCGGATTGCTTTGTGAGGCAATTGCAAACTGTCCGTTACCAAAGTCTTGGATAACCCATAACTGCGTTGAAGCACCGGATGCGTAGTTGCGAACATTTACATTTGTACCTGCAATGGCGTAGTTGTTTCTATGTGCATTTAATACTAAGGGTGATACGCTGGTATGCAGCACAAATGCGTCGCCTCGGCTTTCCAGCCTCCAATGCTGTGTTGGTCCGTTGCCAACATCATCGAAAATTGTTACGTTATCATTTAGCGTCGGCAACCCCCATGTTGATACGCCCATAACGCGTGATGGCGAGGCGACGCTACGGATACGGTATATACCGTTTGCAATTGTTGCTAACGGCCTGGTGTAAGACAGATTACCGCTATAAACCCATGAACCACTAATGAGTTGATACCACACGTTATTGCGTGTATTTATTATTCTTCGCAATACCTGAACTTCGCTCCCAGTATTTAAACGACTTTCAGGATTATAATCATACTCCTGATACGGTCTGGGGCGTATTGGTGCGTCGTCTCTGGTAATATACATAGTAGTCGGAAATGAGAGATTTCCATCGAATATCCATCCGTATGGAGTTAGATGCCATAAATTATTGTGAGAGTTATAGTGGCTTTCATATATATTTACACACCGCCCAAAGTGAAGAGAGTAAATTTCCCCGCTTGCAGCATAAGGCTCCGGGCGAACCGGGGCCATATCTATGCTTACATACATTTGCGGGATTATCCAGCCTATTCTAACGAAATTAAGTGGGTTTAGATAACCGTTGCGATTTGCAAAATTCATATCAGTCCTAATTTCAAAGTGCAAATGTGGCCCGGCCGAGCCTGTTCCGGTATTTCCAAGTATTCCAATAACTTGATTCTGTGTTACTGTATCACCTATTTCTACATACCTGTGGTCAAGGTGAGCATAAATACTAAAAAAGTCATTTTCATGTTCGATAATTATTGTGTGTCCACCAACTGGGTTATGATAGCTATGTACTACAATCCCGCCGCGAGATGCAATTACATTAAGTCCTCGTGCGTTCCGGCCTCCAATATCTATTCCTGTATGGTAATCATTTACCCAGCGGTCATTTAACCAAAATCTGCGTTCACCAATACCACTTGTGATGCGCGTACTGTCTGTTCCTTCCTCAACCGGCCAAGACCATCTTGGCCATTCCGGTGCTGCAAAAACAATTGCACTCATAAGCAGCGATAAAACTGCTGTAGCAAAAACCATCGCTATTGTTAAATAAATTCTTTTCTTCATTACTTACTCCCCCTTAAAATTACGCACGTAGAACGGCGTTAAA
>WQWB01000070.1 GCA_009785555.1 Defluviitaleaceae bacterium
GCGATGCTGCCTAAGCCACCGTCATCCGGTGCAAAAATGGAATTTGTCAGCAACACGACGCACAACGCCGCCGCCGCACCCACCAACCCCAGGCCGCCAAAAAACCTGCGCCTGTTACGTTCTTTATATTGTTTTTGCGATGTTGCCTGTTTCGTGAGTATATTCTTCATAATACGTTGTCTCCCCTCTGCGCTTGGGTTTAGGTTGTTCCAAGCGTTTACGATCTTTTCGTTTTGGTTCTTCCTCTTCATGTCCATTATCCTGTAAAACTCCTTTCAGCAATTTTCGCGCTTCGCTCATGTGGTTAAGTATTGTGGAGCGGGGCTTCCGCAATATACCTGCAATCTCTTCTGAGGAGTAACCCTCGTAATAATACAGATAAATAACGGCCTTGTACCGCTCAGGTAGGTTAATCACAGCGTTAAGCACTTCGTTGTCTGACGATTTTGGGCTTTCTATGTACTTGCAGTCGTCTATGTCCAACAACTTACGCCGCCAATGCTTTAAGCGATCCTTGCATAGGTTGATTGCAGCGCGTAGGAGCCAGGCCTTTACGTGCTCGTCATCCTCGAAGTTTTCGCCTCGTTTGCGTCTATGCTCTAAAAATTTTACGAAAACGTCGGCTGCAACATCCTCCGCCTCTGCTTGATCCTTTACGTAAGATAGACAAACGCGGAACAGCATATCGACATATTTTTCATATACTTCTGTTTCGATCATTTTTTACCTCCTCCCTATATCTTTCACTATCAACACGATTTGGATAGGGAATATATCGGGTGATTATAAAATATTCTATCATAAGCCGGACAAAATAAAAAGATGTTGAAATTATTTTCCGTTTGTGTTATAATTTTTTTTGGGAAATAGTAAACTTTAGTTACATATTGCCGTATGTTTTTATGAAAAGAATAAAGAGGGGTGATTTCATGGAACCAATGACCATCATTATTATTTTACTTGTAGTCGGTATCGTGCTTCTGTTGACGGACATTTTCCTTACCGAAACCATCGTGTTCGGCGCTATTGGCGTGGCTGCTCTTGCTGTCGCCGCGGTGATGCTTGCGCTTAACGGCAGGTGGTATTTCTCAATCCTTCTGGTTGGTCTCGTTGCCGCCGGGTTTGTCTTCTTCTTTAAGAGGGCGTCCAAGCATGGGTTGTTCAAGAAGCTGGTGATGGATGACGTTGACAAAGTCCCGTCCTGCGGTATTGTTGATTTATCCACATACTCCGGCAAAATCGGTACGGCACTTACGCCTATGCGCCCGATTGGCGTTGTGGATTTCGGAGGCGTTAAAGTTGAGGCGGTTTCCTGCGGGGGCGAGTTTTTAGACACGGGTACATCCGTCGTCGTGGCGGAGACGGTAGACAATAAACTCTTCGTCAGACGGCACAAAGACGGTGAGCCTGTACCTAATTAAAAATGAAGAATCTGCTGAGAAAACTAGTCAATAACGAAGTTGATAAAGTTCCCAGTGACGGTATTGTCGACTTATCCGCATATTCCGGCAAGGTCGGTGTGGCACTTACGCCTATGCGCCCGATCGGCGCTATTGACTTCGGCGGTGTACGGGTGGAGGCGGTTTCATACGGCGGTGAATTTTTAGATGCCGGTACATCCGTTATAGTAACCGAGACTGTGGATAACAAGCTTTTCGTCCGCAGATATGACGCAAACAAACCAAAAGCAAACTAAATAAAATTATTGGAGGTAATTCATGCAAAACTTTTTATTAATGTTGAGCAGTAACGGCGACAATTTTGACGGTTGGATAATCGCGCTTATCATTATTGCCGTTGGTATCCTGTTCCTTTCAATCTTCTTCAGCTTCGTACCGGTTGGGCTATGGATTTCGGCAATGGCTGCCGGCGTACGCGTAAAGATTTTTACCCTTATCGGTATGCGCCTGCGCCGCGTCCGCCCGGATCGCGTAGTCAAGCCGCTTATCAAGGGCCGTAAGGCAGGGCTTGACCTGACGATAAACCAGCTAGAGGCACACCTTCTTGCCGGCGGCAGGGTTGACAATGTCGTTGACGCGCTTATCGCTTCCCATCGTGCTAATTTGGAACTGACGTTTGAACGCGCCGCCGCGATTGACTTAGCGGGCAGGGACGTATTTGAGGCGGTAAGGATGAGCGTTAAGCCCAAGGTTATCGAAACGCCATGGATTTCCGGCGTTGGTATGAACGGAATTGAGGTTAAGGTTATGGCGCGCGTAACCGTGCGTACGAACCTTGCACGCCTCGTAGGCGGTGCTGGTGAGGAGACGGTGCTTGCCCGCGTTGGCGAGGGTATCGTTTCAACGGTAGGTTCGGCCGCTACCCATAAAGATATCTTAGAAAATCCGGACATGATCAGCCGCACGGTTCTCGCTAAAGGCCTCGACGCAGGTACTGCATACGAAATTCTCTCCATAGACATAGCGGACGTAGACGTCGGCAGGAACATAGGTGCTAGCCTCCAAATAGATCAGGCTGAGGCGGACAAGATGATCGCGCAGGCAAAAGCCGAAGAACGCCGTGCCACGGCCATCGCGGTGGAGCAGGAAAACCTTGCCGAAGTGCAGCGCCAACGCGCCAAAGTTATTGAGGCAGAGGCCGCAGTACCACTTGCGATTGCGGAAGCCCTAAAAAACGGCAATTTAGGCGTCTTGGACTACCACAAACTGCAAAATATGCAGGCTGATACGAAGATGCGTGAGGGCTTTGCCGACTCCGCTCTTGACGTGGCGATTAAGCCGCGTGGCAACGCGTAATAGTTATATAGTTTCTTTCTTTTTTGGGGTTGCTGTTTCGGCGGCAACCCTATTTTATTGCAATAAATCACTTTTTAAAGCCTTAAAAAATTGACAAAAATATAATCCTGTGGTATGATGTACCGAATATGGCTACAAGCGAGGTAGATGAACCATGCTAAGCATTAGGAATTTATCCAAAACATTCGGTAATAACAAAAACCGATTCAAAGCTCTTGATAATGTCAGCGTCGATGTATTGGACGGCGAGATTTTTGGTTTCGTCGGCCTAAGTGGTGCGGGCAAAACGTCGTTGGCACGATGCGTTGCGACGCTTGAAAAGGCGGACAACGGCGAAATTTTTTTGGACGGCGTTGACCTTATCAAGTTAAAGGGGAGGAAGCTGCGGCTTAAACGGCGCAAGATGGGTTTCGTTTTCCAGCATTTCCATCTTTTGATGAATTCTACTGTGTATGACAATATTGCTTTTCCCTTAATAATTTCAAAAACGCCTAAAGCGGAAATAAGAAAACGGGTTGACGAACTGCTTGAACTGGTTGGGCTTACCGACAAGGCGAGTTCATACCCGTCAAAACTGTCGGGCGGGCAGAAGCAGCGCGTCGGCATCGCCCGCGCGCTGGCCAATAAGCCGGAGCTTCTGATATGCGACGAAGCCACTTCGGCTCTTGACCCGGATACGACGAAATCGATACTCCAGCTCATTAAGAAGATAAATGAACAGACCGGCGTAACGGTCATCGTGATTACCCACGAAATGGAGGTTATAAAGAGCCTCTGTACCCGCGCGGCGATAATGGAGGATGGGGTGATAATTGAGTTGGGTAAAGTGCTTGATATAATTACGAACCCACAAACGGATACCGCGCAACGCTTTTTTACGAAGGAACATCTACCGGAAATAATCAGGCTTACGGAATCCTTGGCGGGGAACGAAGTTTTGGTTAAAGCGATTTTTATCGGCGACAAAGTACATAAACCGTTTATATCCGATATTATCCGTGGGTTTGATATTGAGGTATCTATCCTTTCCGGCGGCATCGAGCCGGTGGGTAATGCTACGATCGGTGATTTGGTCTTAAAGATGTCTGGGTATGAAAATGCGATCATTTCGGCGATAGGTTATTGCAAGGAAAATGGTGTAGGTATAGAAGTTTTGAAGGGGGGTGACGTTAATGGGCATATTTGATCGGTATCATTTTGACAACTTTGCCTACAGTATGACGCGCGGCCGTCTTACATCCGGGGTGGACTATGCGAACGAGGTTTGGCGTATACTTTCCCAAGGTTTTGCGGATACGGTTTACATGGTGTTCTTCTCCGCGTTATTCGCTGTTTTTATAGGCCTTATAATAGGCGTCGCTCTTAACGTTACCGGGCCGGCTGGCATTTGTGAACAGCGTTTAACAAACCGCATTTTGGGTTTTATCGTCAATACGGGCAGAAGCATACCGTTCGTTATCGTCATTATCGCCGTATTTCCGCTGTCGCGCTTTATCGTGGGTACGTCAATCGGGCGCACTGCTGCGATAGTGCCGCTCACAATTGCAGCTATCCCATTCGTCGCAAGGGTCGTGGAGGCGGCTCTCGCGGAGCTTGGAGGCGGTATCGTAGAGGCAGCAACATCCACGGGCGCATCGCCGCTTCAGATAATATTCCGCGTACTTTTGCCGGAGGCCGCACCGGGCCTCGTCTTAGGGGTTACTCTTACTGTAATAAACCTAATTTCATTTTCCGCTATGGCAGGGCTTATAGGCGGCGGTGGCTTGGGTTTTACGGCACACCGTTGGGGTCTGCAGGAGTTCCGTACGGATATATTGGTATATACCATTATCATATTAGTTATATTGGTTCAAGTAATACAAATAACCGGGCAAGCAATTTCCCGCAAATTGGATAAAAGATAGGAGACATAGATATGAAAAAGACTATTACATTAGCATTACTCGCATTTACTACAGCCGCATTAATTTTCTCTTCTGGATGCCGAAGAGATGAGGGCGAAACAAACACCCTTAAAATCGGCGCAACTGCCGTGCCGCATGCAATTTTACTTGAGCTGATACGGGATGATTTGCTTGAGCGCGGCATTGAGCTTGAAATCGTGGTGTTTACAGAATTTGATACGGTAAACCCAGCACTTGCGGATGGAAACCTTGACGCCAATTTCTTCCAACATGTCCTTTTTTTGGAAAACTGGGTTAGAAACAGCGGCCGTCAGATCGTAAGTGCGGGCGGCATCCACATTGAGCCTATGGGTGTATACTCCAATCGCCACGCCAGTTTAAACGATTTACCGCAAGGCGCGACCGTTGGCATACCGGCAGACGCTATGAACGCAGGGCGCGCGCTTGCTCTCATGGAGGAATTGGGGTTGATCACGTTGCGTGAAGGTTTAGCACCAAGGGTTACGGTTTTGGATATCGTTGACAACCCGTTAAACCTCGTTATCCGCGAAGTCGCCTCAAATCTCCTGCCCGCCGCATTGCCGGATTTGGATTTAGCATTGATCAACACGAACTGGGCACTGCAAGCGGGGCTTTCCCCCACCAACGATACCGTTGCCAGGGAAGGTATCTATCCATATTTCGTTAATGTAGTGGCCGTACGTGCAGGTGATGAAACAAACGAAAACATTCAAATCCTCATGGAGCTTCTCCAATCCGACAAAATACGCGAATATATCTTGGAAAGATGGGGCGGCGATGTTGTTCCGGCTTTTTAAAGATGCCAAAGGATGCAAATTTTTATTGAACAGTTTTAACAAGTATGGTAGAATATAGCTAATAATTACGCTGACGATTTGTAAGAGTGGAGGCTATATGCGCGGTCGTATTGAAAAAGTATTGTTTATAGCCGTTTTTATGTTGCTTGGTGCGGCGTCTATATCTGTTGTCGCAATGGCAATGGCAAACCGCAATAACGACCCCGCCGTGTTTGATCGCCTCGTCCTGGAAGCAGGCGAGGCGATACCGACGGCGGCGGATTTTTTGTTACCAACGTCGCGCTTCTCTTTAAATACGGAATCTGCTGAGATTGTTACGGATATAACGGTTTTCTTTAACCCTAGAGTTGTTTTGGGTGAGTTTGCTGTAGAAATTATTTATAACGGCGCGATCCATACATCCATATTGCATATTGTGGATACGACGCCGCCGCGTGCGGTATTCGTCAACGCACTAAGTACTGTCGGCGAAAGTATAAGCCCGGCAAGTTTCGTGCGCGATGTGCAGGACGCGACGCGCGTTACACCGTCTTTTTACCACCCTATTGACGTAAATAGGCTTGGCCAGCAACTTGTTTGGATACTTCTTACGGACGAGGGTGGGAACGAAACCGTTATAAACGGTTTTCTGTATATTTTGGATGCAGTTCGCACCGTGTATATAGAATACGGGTACGTATTTGAGCCGATTACACTTGAGTCTTTTCTCTTCAATGAAACGGAACGGGCAACGGCAGTGTTTGTTACAGATATTTACGAATTGGACTTAACCGTTCCGGGTTTGTTTCCTGTTGATATTTTGGTTATGAACAGGCGGACGACGTTTTTTATCGAAGTTGCGGACACGATACCGCCGCAGGCTGATACCGTTGAAGTTACGACATATATAGGCAGGCCGGTTTCGGCGGAGAGCCTTGTTACAAATATTTACGACGTAAGCCCGGTCACGGTTACGTTTGTTACAGAGCCAAATTGGGACTCAGTGAGTGAGGGGTACGTCGATCTCATACTTACTGACAGGGCAGGGAACTATACGATACTATCTTCTTGGCTTAATATAGTTTATGACGCTAATCCACCCGTGTTTTACGGCCTGCGCGACTTTTTCGTCGTGCAGCACGGCACCGTTGCGTTCCGCGCCCCCGGCATTATGGCCATAGACGCGCGAGACGGCGAAGTGGAGTTTACGGTTGACGCATCCGGCCTTAATACGGGCATTGTGGGTGAGCATACAGTATACTTTGTGGCGTCGGACACAAGCGGCAATACGGCGCGTGTGCCGGTTTCCGTCCACGTTACGGAGATAGACCCGGATGACGTGTATGACATTGCTTGGGCTATCCTAGAAACCATAATACGCGACGGTATGTCACCCTTTGAGCAGGCGCATGCTGTATACCGCTGGGCAAAGGATAATATCCAATATGCCGCCGGAGGTGTTGTGCATGATAACCGTATAAACGCGGCGCATAATGGCTTTATGTTGAGGCGGGGCGATTGCTTTACCTACTACGCAACCGCTGCGGTTATGCTTGAGCTTCTCGAGATCCCGAATATCACCATGCAGCGGTACGGCGGGCGTACGCGCCATTGGTGGAGTCTGATAAACGTAGGGTACGGCTGGCACCATTTCGACGCAACGCGCCACAGCGACGGGGGCGCGGGCTTTCACTTCACACAAACCCGTGCCGATGAATTATCCGCCAGCAGGGGTGACGCGAACGACTATTATTTTTTCCATCCCGATACATTGCCGCCAGGTATTGTGATCGTTAGGTAGCTGCCAACAATTTAATTTTAAACTATAATTTGCCGTATCCTTCTAACCTTCTCAGAATACAACCAATTGAGGGCCTTGATACACAAAACAGATTTTTGGGAGGTTCATAAGAAAAGATTAAGAGAGATAAAAGGTAAAAATTAACATATGCAAAAGAATATACTGGAGTACTTAGAAAATATAGTAGTGGAATTTTCTGAAAAACTTGCCTTCTCCGACGGAATGAACGAAGAACTGACGTTTGGCGGGCTTATTTCTGCTGCGCGCTCCGCGGGTAGTTTTTTAGCGGAACGCTTCGATCCGACAAGCATGGTCGCAATCTTTATGGAACGAGCCCCTGCTACGGTTTCGGCGTTTTTTGCCTGCATGTACGCCGGGCGTGTTTACGTACCGCTGGATGATGAAATGCCGGTGGAGCGCATACAAAATATCATCAGCCAAGTTCAGCCGGGCGTTATGATAGTTTCAAAAAAAACGGCCGAAAAAGCGGCAAAGTTAGATTTTAGTGGGGAAATCGTTGTCTTTGATGGTATTGTCAACTATAAGCAAAATGATATTATACTTGGTAGAATCCGTAAAAACCAAGCTGACAGCGATCCGGTTTATATTGTTTTTACAAGTGGGTCTACTGGAGTGCCAAAGGGAGTTGTGGCAAGCCACCGCGCCGTTATAGGATATATCGAGGGGTTGTCGCAGGTGCTTGGCGTGACGAATGAAACAATATTCGGTTCGCAGTCGCCGCTTTATTTGGATGCTTGCTTAAAAGAACTTATATGCACAATTAAGCACGGCGCATCTGCGTACTTTATCCCCAAACCATTGTTTAGTTTCCCGGTTAAATTAGTTGAATATATCAACATTCACAATATCAACACAGTTTGTTGGGTTAGCAGCGTATTTACGATCGTATCATCCCTCGGCGTGTTGGACAAATATGTGCCGCACAGCCTGCACACCATCGCCTTCGGCAGCGAGGTTTTGCCCCGTAAGCACTTTAACGCATGGCGAAGCGCTTTGCCCGAGGCGCGCTTCATCAACCTATATGGGCCGACGGAGGCGACGGGCATGTCATGCTACTGCGAAATTGGAGAAGTCGATATAACGGATGATGAGCCAATACCGATCGGCCGCGCGTTTCCGAACACAAAAGTATTCATCATTCCTGATGAGGACGGATTGGGTGAGATTTACATTGGTGGCTCACGCCTTGCCTTGGGGTACTTTAATGATTTTGAAAAAACCAACGCCGCTTTTATACAAAACCCACTGCATAGCAATTACCCGGATATAGTGTA
>WQWB01000071.1 GCA_009785555.1 Defluviitaleaceae bacterium
CTGGACGTGCGCGGACTGAGGCGGGTTATATAAAAGAATTTGAGGATGCTGGTTTTATAGTTGATAATTTTGAGATAATGCCTAAAAACCCGTGGTGCCCGTATTCAGCAACAATTAAAGTGCATAAACCGTAAGGAGGACATATGAACAGGAAACTTAGAATCGGCCTAGTTGGCCTTGGCAACATCGGTACGACGCACAGCAGATACTTAAAGGAAATGGAAAACGTTGAACTTACCGCCGTATGTGACGTTGTGGCAGAGAAAGCGGAACGTTTCTCAAAGGAAACGGGCGCAAAGGCCTTTGTGAGCCATAGAGACATGTTTGCGGACGTTGACGCAATAATCATCGGCACGCCGCATTACGACCATGTGCCGATAGCTGTGGACGCATTTGCCGCCGGAGTACATGTAATGGTGGAAAAGCCAATAACCGTACACGTAAACGGCGCAAAAATAATGCTCGCGGCGTATGAAGAGGCCAAGAAAACACATCCTAACCTCGTGTTTGGTATCATGTTTAACGAGCGTACCTTTCCGCATTACAAAAAGATTAAGGAACTGCTGAATGAAGGCATTTTGGGTAAACTCACGCGCTTTACGTGGATAAACACGAAATGGTTCCGCTCGCAGGCATATTACGACAGCGGTGGCTGGCGCGCGACTTGGGCGGGCGAAGGCGGCGGTATACTAACCAACCAATGTCCGCATAACCTGGATATGTACAATTGGTACTTCGGGAGGCCGGATCGTGTCCATGGCGTTGCAAGTATAGGAAAATACCACAATATCGAGGTTGAGGACGAGGTTTCCGCCACGTTCTACCATGACAGCGGCCTTGTTTCACAGTTTATCGTATCCACTGCGGAATCGCCGGGTACAAACCGTATGGAGATTGTTGGCGAACATGGCACGCTTATATTCGAAAATTCAAAAATCCTTCTTCACAAAAATAGAAAGTCAATGCTTGAGCATTCGCGTACCACTAAGGACGGGTTTAGCGGAGTAGAGTCGTGGGAGACGCATATCCCCATTAACCACCACCAACCCAGCGGGCATAAGCTGGTTACGGAGCGGTTTGTAGAATCGATCCTCACGGGGGAGGATCACCTTATTGCCCATGCAGCGGAGGGGTTGGATCAAGTCATGTTGGCCAATGCGATCATGCTTTCGTCCTTTGAAAACCGCATGGTGGATCTTCCGATGTGCGGTGACGCGTTTGAGGCGAAGTTAGGTGAACTTATTAAGACATCGAAATTCGTTAAGGCTACGGGCGGAGCGATTGGAGATTTTAGATAGGATATTTGAAAGTATAGCGTACCGTTCGAGCGTCATTGCGTATTAGTGAAAGTTAGGGCGCACGCTTCACCGCGCTCTTACTTTCACTTAATTCGCAATTTCAAATAGTAAGTGTAGTCGATGTAAAAAAGGTGATGCAAGCAACATTAGTTTTGAATATATAGCGGTTCGACTTGAAAACGGTCTTTGTTTTCAAGTTGAACCTTACAGTAATTGCACCTTATCGGGCCATTTTATGGTTTAGCGAGTATAATAAAAAAGGAGAAGAACATGGCAGTAAACTTAAAAGGAAAATCATTTCTAACACTTATGGATTTTACACCCTTAGAAATCCGCTATCTATTGGACTTATCCCACGACCTTAAGGCAAAAAAACGTATAGGCGTTATCGGTGATTCGCTTTTGCGCAAAAATATCGTACTTTTATTTGAAAAAACCTCCACCCGCACACGCTGCGCCTTCGAGGTTGCCGTGTGTGACGAGGGTGGCTCCGTCACCTTCCTCGACTCCGGCTCCAGCCAAATGGGTAAGAAGGAATCGCTTGAAGACACGGCAAAAGTGCTTGGCAGATATTATGATGGCATCGAATACCGCGGTTACAAGCAGGAAGTCGTTGAAGACCTTGCAAAATACGCTGGCGTGCCCGTATTTAACGGCCTTACGGATGTTGACCACCCAACGCAAATCCTTGCGGATCTTATGACGATTGAGGAACACTGCTCAAAACCGCTTAATAAGGTAAAAGTGGTGTTTGCTGGTGATATCCGCAATAATATGTCATATGCTTGGATGTACGGTTGCGCGAAGATGGGTATGCACTATGTTGCATACGGGCCGAAGGAACTGAAAGTGGATGAAGGCGTGCTGGCCGCCGTTAATGCCGTAGCCAAGGAAACCGGCGCAATCATCGAAATTAGCGACGACCCAGCTTGCCTTGTTGGTGCTGATGTACTGTATACCGATATTTGGGCGTCGATGGGTGAGGAGGCGCAAATACCTGAGCGCGTGAAGTTGCTTACCCCGTACCGTGTGACGATGGAGATGCTTAAGAAAACAGAAAACCCAGATATTCTCTTCCTGCATTGCCTGCCCAGCTTCCACGATTTTGAGACGGCGATGGCGAAGAGCCAGATGGATCTCGGCTACGATATCCGTGAGGTTACGGACGAGGTGTACCGCAGCCGCCACTCCGTCGTGTTTGATGAGGCAGAGAACCGTATGCATACGATAAAGGCCGTGCTTGTTGCTACTTGTGGTAGGTAGGTTGAGAGCGTTCACGCTCGCTGTTATTAGAGTTGTAGCGAAACCCTAGCGGCACGTATCGTCATTGCGGGCTAGTTGGAGTAGGAGCAGATGCGCCATACTCCAACTTGACCCGCAATCTCATGTTTGATTTTAACCACTCTAACTCGCAAGTTAAAGCATTTATACTCTCCTGTAAATGTTTCTCAACTTGATACCCAAGATTATTACCAAACAAAATTAACAAAACACTTATTATATTTATTATATTAGCAACGCTCTCGGGATGCGGCGGATAGAATTTTAAGGTTTCCGCCATAAATAAAGTGCGTTCAACAGTAGGCATACCTGAAGCTATTTGCATTGCTTTGTCAGAGTTTTCAAGATGTTTGGCATAAATCCAGCCCATTATATGCTTTGCGCGTAACCGAAAATTTTCGTCAGTACAGCCTCCGGTTTGAAAAATCCGCAGACAAAGTTCGATGGTTTCATCACATAACGCCTGTGAAATCTTTTGGCCATTGTCCATACAAGCGATAGCGCAGGCCAACTCGGCGTGAAGCAGGTAAGAAGATGGAAACTCCCGCAACGCCGATCGGAAAATGTCAACAGCATAGTCAAATTCGCCGTCATTTTGTTTAGCATGACCTTCTTTGATATAATCATGAATTTTGGCTTCTCTTTTATTAAGGTCAAAACAAAGCAGTTCATCAACGGTAACATTAAAAAAATCCGCAATAGACGGCAGCAATTCGATGTCGGGATAGCATATTTCAGATTCCCAGCGAGAAACCGCCTGCGCCGTAATTCCTAGGCATTCCGCAAGCCGTTCTTGGGTTACTGAGTGTTTGTTTCGTAAGGATTTTATCTTATTTCCGATTGTAATTTTCATAGGTTTACTCCTCTTATTATTTATTATCAGGCCTGTGGTGTTATTATACTTATAGTGATTATGAATATCAATAATCAATCAGTTGTTTTGTTTTTAACCAGTGATTAAGACTTAAGAAATTTAATTAAAGAAATTTATATTTAATCTTGACAAGTAAGGAAAGATTATGTATAATATTCCGGCAGGAGGTGAATACATTGGCAAACTCAAAATCAGCAAAAAAGCGCATTTTAGTATCCGGTAAAAAGCAGATGAACAACCGTATCGTTAAATCCCGTACTAAAACGGCCATCAAAAAGGCTGTAGGCGCGATCAACACAGACGTGGCCGCCGCCACGCCGGATTTTACGAATGCGATTTCCCTTATCGACAGAGCGGCAACCAAAGGCGTTCTGCATAAGAATACCGCAGCGAGAAGAAAATCAAAACTCCAAAAAATGCTTAACCAAGCGGGATAAGTTTAATTGGTTAGCGTATATCATATATATAAGCCTTGGATTGGATGTAATACATCATTAAAGGCTTATTTGTATCTATATAAAAGGAGGAAGTTCTATGGATATTAAAGAACAAGTATACGAAGCCCTAAAAAATGCCGGTAAGGCCATGAAAAATAAGGAGATCGCCGAAGTTACGGGGGTTGACGTTAAAGAAGTGGGAAAACTTGTAACTACACTAAAAAAAGAGGGGCGTGTTACGTCGCCGAAGAATTGTTTTTATGAGGCTGTGTAATATATATGGCTATAGCTATGATTTTAACGCCAAATAAAGCCTATCAAGTTCTTCCTTAGATGCAAAATCAATTTCGATCTTACCTTTTTCACCGTTTTTGTCTGTTTTAATGCGTGTTTTAGCGTGGAAGAGGGTGGTAAGCTCTTGTTCCAAGCTCGGGTACAGCCCGGGCTTTTTTGTTTTTGCGGGTACCTGTTGTGTTTGTGCCGCGTCTTTCCGCGCCTTTACGGCATCCTCCAGTTCGCGTACGCTCATGCCGCCGTCGCTCGCCATGTCGGCAAGGTCGATTTGTGTAGCCTCATCTTCAATACCGAGCAAAACCTTTGCGTGGCCGCCGGAGAGACGGCCTTGGATGAGCATTTCCCTAATAATTTCCGGCAGGTTAAGTAGACGCACGGCATTGGCCACGGCCGAGCGGCTTTTGCCTAAGCGTTCTGCGATGCGCTCCTGCGTCATTCCGTACTCGTCTGCGAGGCGTTTGTAGGATACGGCTTCCTCCATGGGGTTAAGGTCAGAGCGTTGTAGGTTTTCTATCAGCGCGACTTCCAGTGTTTCTTTATCATCAAACTCACGGATAATGATGGGCACTTTTGATAGCCTGGCGAGACGTGCTGCGCGCCATCTCCGCTCCCCTGCGATGATGGTGTAGTACGCACCGTCGCGTTTAACCATTATGGGCTGTAAAATGCCGAAGGTGCGTACGCTTTCAGCCAATTCGGCTAGATCGTTCGCATCAAAATTACGCCGCGGTTGGCTGCGGTTCGGCTCTAATTTATCTATATCAATTTCTATGACATTATCGGAAGGCTCCGTTGCCGCTTCACCTATTGCCGCAGGTGGTGCGACTTGTTGTATAAGCGCGTCAATGCCGCGCCCAAGACCGGATTTCTTAGACATTTCTACCCCTATATTAAAAACCTGTTAATTTAAGTTCTTTCGTAAGATTCTCGTAAAACTTAATTTGTATATTTAGATTATGTTGAAAAAGTTTGTTTGCCGTGGGCGTATATAATTTAAAGGTTTCGGCAAATTTCTTTGTTTTCGCGATTCTGTCTTCGTACTTCGCCATAAGTTCAAGTGCGGGTGTTTCATCCGCCTTGTCCCATTGCATGGATTGGTAGATACGGTAAACGCCGAAACGGTCGATATTGTCGGAATCGCTTACCGTTTCTGCTTCGGCTGTGTTTTCGTACTCATATCCGGCCTTGCCATCCACATGTACGGCGATGGCGTAGTGGATATGTCTTACCTGTTCATCCGTCAAATTAGTTGATTTAAGGAATGGAAGTGCAACGTCGGCGGAAACGCGGCCGTGGTCGGCGTTAACGTCGGTCTCAAACTTACCGACATCATGCAAAATAGCCGCGACGACTACAATGAGGACATTCAAGCCCTCCGCTTCCGCGATTTGGTTGGCGATAGCCGCAACTCTCATACTGTGTTCGTATCTATACTTTTTTTCGATATCGTCAATTTTGGTACAACTATTTAAGGTTTTATGTAAAAACATTTTGGCTTGTTGAATTAAATTATTCATTTTTTATGCCTCAATAAGATTATTTTCACGCAAAAATTTGGTTATAAATTCGTCCCACGCTTCTTCGGTGCTTTTGTTCGGGGTCCACTCTTTAAGGGAGATACCTGTAGTAATATGCAGACTATCCTTATCCAAAATTATATTGAGGAAAAGTGCCGACGCGTCCTGGAGAGCGGAAATATTGGTGACCGGGTATGAGAGGATTACCTTCATGAATCCGGGGCGTGCGTTGCCCTTTATGATATTGTGGACGTACGGGCGTAGGCGTTGCCACGTATTGTAGGAAGTTTGGCTTTTTTCCTCGCCTAGGTTAGGTAAAGCACCTTCTATATCAAAACGAGCGAAGGACTGCACGATGCAGGCGCGAAGTTCGAAGTTGTCGAAAACCTCGGTTGTGAGCAGCGCGTTCATAATAGTGCGGATATTACTTTGTTCTGGGGATAGCATTAACATATGTTCCTCCCATGAGATTGCGGGTCAACTTAGAGTAAAGCCGCAAAAAGCGCGGTTTAACTCTAAGTAGCCCGCAATGACAGCCGAGATCCGAGTAGTAAAAACAAATTTATTGGTGGTGCTTATTGAAGTATATAATAACTTATGCCTGTTCCTTCTCTTTCTTACGCGCCTCTATTACCTTTTGCGCCACGTCGTTCGGTGCTTCTTCGTAGCGGTCAAACTTCATTGTAAACTCGCCGCGCCCCTGCGTCATGCTACGCAGGTCGAGGGAGTATTTCATCATCTCGCTCATCGGCGCTTCGGCGGAGATGACCTGCTTGCCGCCCTTCGCGCCCATACCAAGTACGCGCCCGCGGCGTTTGTTCATATCGCCCATGATATCGCCTGTGTATGTGTCCGGCACGGTAACTTCGACACTTGCTATCGGCTCAAGAAGGATTGGCTTCGCTTTCATAAAGCCCTCCTTAAACGCGATGGAGGTTGCGAGGCGGAAACTCAGCTCGTCTGAGTCTACATCGTGGTACGAGCCGAAGAATAATGTTGCCTTTAAGCCCACAACGGGGTAACCGGCGATTGGGCCGGCCTTTACGCTTTCAGCGACGCCTTTTTCAACGGCGGGCCAGAAGTTGCGTGGGACAGAACCGCCGAATATCTCTTCGTGGAACTCGTATGACTTGCTCATATCTTCTAGCGGCTCAAAACGCATATGGACATCGCCGAATTGGCCTTTGCCGCCGGACTGCTTTTTATGGCGGCCTTGCTGTTCAACCTTGCCTTTGATGGCTTATCTATAGAGAACAATAACGTCACCAAGCTCAACTTCAAGCTTAAAACGGTTTTTCATTTTATTTACGACAACATCAAGGTGGTTGTCACCGATGCCGCTGATAACGGATTGCTTTGTTTCCGTATCTACTTTAAAGCGTACGGTTTTGTCTTCATCCTGAATACGTGCCAGTGCTTGGCCTAACTTGTCCTCATCGCCTTTGTTTTTGGGTGAGATGCTTTGGGAATAAAGCGGTTCGCCGAACGACGGTGGAGCGAGGATAACGGCCTTGTCCTTCGTGCAGAGCGTGTCGCCCGTTGATGTATTGCTGAGTTTTACCATTGCGCCGATGTCGCCCGCGCGGAGCTCGTCAACCTTGATCTGTTCCTTGCCGCGCATTATAAGTAAGCCGCCGATCTTTTCGACGGTATCAGCCGTAGAATTGTATAGCAAAGTGCTTGATGTAAGTGTGCCTGAGTATATGCGGAAAATGCTTACACGGCCGAAAGAGTCGGAGATAGTTTTGAAGACGAGGGCAGAGAATGGTGCGTCGTTTGCTGCTTTAAGAGTAACCTCATCACCTGATTTTACGTCTTTAGCGTTTTTTGCAGTTACGCCTTCGCCTGCCGCGGGCGGCGCGTAATCGCAAAGTGCCTTCATTAACTCATGTATGCCTATGCCCTGTGTAGCGCACGCGCATAGGACGGGCGTAACGGCCACTTCCTTAACGCCGCTTTGCAGGCCTTTTATGACTTCGTCGTTCGTGAGAGAACCTTCTTCGAAGAATTTTTCCATCAACTCTTCGTCAGCGCCGGAAACGGCTTCTTCAAGTACTTCGCGGATGCCGCTTACCTTGTCAGCCATATCGGCGGGTACGGGGCATGCCGCTGGTTTGTTTCCTGTATATTTAACTCCTTCGTTTTTGGTGATATCAACGAAACCGGTGAGCTTGCCGCCCTCTTTTATTGGCAGATGTACTGGTGCGATGCTTGGACCGAACTTTTCCTTAAGAGATTCAACAGTTGCGTCGAAGTCGGCATTTTCGTCGTCACATCCATTGACAAGGATCATAGCTGGTAAATTTAACTCTTTGACATAGTCCCACGCTTTTTCCGCACCAACCTCAACGCCGGACTTACAGTTCACGACGATAAGTGCCAAATCCGCGATGTGAAGGGCTTGCTGAACCTCGCCAACAAAGTCGAAATAGCCGGGCGTGTCGATAAAGTTGATCTTAATGCCTTGCCACTCCAGCGGAAGGAGAGACGCACTGATGGAAACCTGGCGGCGGATTTCATCCGCATCGTAGTCGCTCACGGTGTTGCCGTCACCCGTGTTACCCATGCGGGTAGTGATGCCTGCCGCAAAAAGCGCCGCTTCGGCCACGGTTGTTTTGCCGCTGCCGCTATGGCCCAAAATCGCGATATTCCTGATTTTACTGCCGTCAAATGCTTTCATTTTATGTCCTCCGTAAATAATTTTCGGTGTACTAAAAAACATTATACCATAAAACATGGAAATTGCAAA
>WQWB01000072.1 GCA_009785555.1 Defluviitaleaceae bacterium
AACTTTGCGACCGTGTCGGATTATTGCACAACGGTACAATCGTAGAGCAGGGTAACCCTGTTGATCTGTGTGAGAAGTATGAATATATGCGCACAGTACCCGATCTCGAATCGGTCTTTTTACATTTAACGGGGGTACAGTTATGAGAAACTTTAAGGCAGTATTCATAAAGCAAACTGTATATAATACGAAAGTACCTTCATTAATTATTATGGCGGGGATTTTCATGGCCTTCATCATAGTGATCAATATCCTTTTCGATGCGGACGATGATTGCGGGTATTGTACGCCTGCCGTAATTGCGGTTGAGGAGGTAAAATGCGACGATTGCCTGGCAAACGAAACTCATGATCCATCGATGGCAGGTATGTTTACTGTGATGTTTGTTGGTATGTTCCTGGTTTCCCATGCGGCGGGTAACGTGCGTGACGACAAGACAACTAAAAACTTACGATTTATGACAATGGCAGGCGTACGCCCTCCGCAATATGTACTTGGCACAATTTTGAGCCTAACGATTTTCGCCGTGCCGATAGCTATCCTTTACGCAACCGTTGGTGGATATTTTGGTATGAATATGTTTTGGTTTGTTTCCGTTGCTATCCCAAGCTCTATCATTTCAATTTTGCTTGGCCTCGCAATGGGGTTGGCAAAAAATCCGGTTTTCATCATGCCCGTAAGCTTACTTTTAGGCTTTGGTCCGATGCTGTCCACTTTTAACGACCAAGTTGGCGTGTTTTTGCGTTGGACATACACACAACAAGTGCGTATCGCGGTTGGCAACCTCCGTGCGGATATAATTGAGTACGGCGGCAACTTCAACGCAGGCATGTCGGAAAATTTCATGGTTATCGGCGTAAACGCGGCGGTAGTTATACTTATACTTATTTTCGTTACAAGGAAGGGTCATCTTGACTAAAGCAAAGATCACGCAGATGCTTAGCATCATGGATAATCTGTACCCGGACACGCGGTGTTTTTTGGATTATGATGAAGAAAAGCCCTGGCAGCTGCTAATGGCCACGATTCTATCCGCGCAATGTACGGATGTGCGGGTAAATATAATAACGGCGCAGCTTTTTTTGGCATTTCCAACCATTGAGGCTCTTGCTACCGCTGATATTTCAAAAATTGAAGAGATCATAAAAACGTGCGGCTTATATCGTGCAAAGGCCGGATATCTCAAAGATACGGCTACGGCTTTATTGAGCGAGCATAGCGGCGTTATCCCAAAGAATATTGATGCGTTGACGAAAATGCCCGGCGTAGGCAGAAAAACGGCCAACGTGGTACTGGCACACATCTATGGTGTGCCGTGTATAGCCGTGGATACGCACGTAGCAAGGGTGGCGTTTCGTCTAGGCCTTACGAAGAACGATAGCCCAATAAAAATTGAAAATGACTTAATGAAAGCAATACCAAAAACGCACATACTTAAATTCAGTACGCAGATTATAGCCCATGGGCGTGCCGTCTGTACGGCACGAAGCGCGAAATGTGCGGACTGCACCTTGTCCATATTATGCAAACATGGAAATACAGAAAAGAAAGGAAGGTAATTATGAAAAAAACAATGAAATCCTTCTTATCGTTTTTGCTGGTATTTAGTATGCTACACTCACTTGCCTTTCCGGCGATAGCGTCCATTAACTTGCCTGTAATGCAGCCTGGCACTGCGACGTCGGTACATACCAGCACCTTGTTTTTTCCGGAAACGGATGCAACGGGCGCATTTATCGTACATACAAATGGAGAGTTATGGGTCTATATAGCTGGGCTGCCAAATGACCAAACAGCAATGCTGTCATCAAAGGTTATGGATGATATTATTGCCGTTTCTTTCTTTGAGTCTGCTTTGCCTGCTGGTTCTTTTTTTACGGGGAGGGATTTATTTACGCTGATTGGGGGGCTGTATAATGCAGGGCTAGCGGGGCTTGCATTAAGCTCTGACGGAACCTTATGGTTTGTAGGGGTTGGGATTAATAGGAGTAACCTAGAGATATACGTTAAAACAATTGAGATCGATTCTGGAGTATCCCAAATATTCGGGAATAATTATTTGAAAGAGAACGGTGATCTCTATTCTGTCAATTTTGTTTTTAGAGCAAACTCTCGCATTGTAGACTTTGCAAGAATAAATGTCTATGTACATTTCGTTTTAGGTAACGTAGTTGATGTTATAGGCATTTCAACTGGAAACCAATTTTCAGGAAACATTCCGTTTGATGGAAGGATAATATTCGTCCGTGATAGAGATGGTAGGTTATGGCAGTGGGGAGACCCGATATTTAATTTTTTTACAAGCGGCATTTCATTTTCGCCTGACGGCTCATTAAGGGTTCGAAGTATAAATAATAGGACTAACGAACCATTATACATAATATTGCCGGTAAAGCGCACTGACGTCATGGGGTATGACGTTACGCAGCCAATGTCAACACCCGAAGATATGAACATACAAAATTAGAAAGGAATGAGTATATGACCAAAATCTCATTTATAGCAATTCTTATTATTACCTTAATTTTATTACCAGGGTGCATTACGCCGCATGTACGTAACGAAGCTCTACAGATCGAGTATGATACGGACGAAACCGTGCCGCAGATTTTTATGGATGCGGAACGAAATGTAGTTACGCCGCTTACGGAGATGGGTGAGTTTACGGTGTTTTGGGCGCTAACCGGTACACGCTATCATATCAATCCGCTATGCTCAACTTTGAGGAATGCCGTACTGTTCGGTACTTTGGACGAAGCTCGCGCGGCTGGGCGTGATGGTTGGTGCGGTATATGCTCCACGGATTGGGATGATGATGGTTTCTTAGAAATGGGTAACCCATTTATAAGATAAAATGGTTAAATCCAGCAGAAAATGGATAATATATATTATAGAGGAATGTTCGTAGAATAACTACATGCGTAGTTATTCTACGAACAGGCTGGGACGCTTGCGCGCTGCCCAGCCCTACTTTGAAATAGCAACAAAATTTTAGCAAGCTAAAATTTTATTGCTATTTCAAAGTAATTCCTCTATAAGATTAAACAGGAGGATGGAGACAAATGAAGAGAACCACATTTCTTTTAGTTACTGCCATGCTTACAGCCATAATCTTTACCGCTTGTGCGGCGCGTAGAGACGTTTATGATTATAATGGCGTTTATGATTATTCAGCCAACACCCACGATTATGGTGACGCGATTATCCAGTTTGCGCCTGTACGTGCGCTGTTTGCGCGCTTGTCAACCGGCGCATATGATGCGGCCGCTTATTTGCTTCATGAAGAACTACGCGACACTGGGTTCCTTTCGGCTTTTTGGGCTGCGTATATCGCCAATTACGGTATGCCAACGGCTGAGATTATGTCGGTGCCGATGCCGGAAATTGATGAACAAAACCCCGGCACACAGACGATAATTACGGTCTTCCGCCACGCCGATGGCGTGACATCTGCTTTTATGGTTACCTTTGACGGAGAGGGTTTAATTCTTGGTTTTGGGTTTGATGGCCCAGGCGAAGATGACCCGACAGCGGGCATCTCTATCGCTGCGTTGTCCCCAATTCCTCTCTATTCATCAGTTAATTTGCCGGATATCCAAGCTTTGGAGCAAGACCCGCGCGTCGCATTCGCCATGGAGTCTGCCGTAGCGTTTATGACAATGAAAAATTTAGGCATGTACGAACTGGCATTTGCAATGCTTTCTCCAGAGCTGATAGCAAGCTTACCAGGTTTGGAATTTATTGAAAATGCTTGGGCCGAGGTTTTATCCGTTGGCGGCGCGGCAATTGGCATGCTGTATGCAGACGGGCAGTACATTGAGCCGTTGGGCGTTGTCCTTGTGGAAATCATCATGGCGCATGACGGCACAAGCCTACTTAGCCTTACTCATATCGTCGTAAACAATAACGGCGAGATAACCGGTTTTGCGACGGCGTTCCAACCCGAGACTGGTGACGGTGTTGACAATACTTACGTACCTGCCGCAGTAAATTTTATTGAGGAAGAGATTATAATAGGCGAGGGTACGGATTTTCCACTGCCCGGCGTATTAACGTTGCCGCTTGATTTTGCTGGGCAAATCCCGGCTGTCGTTATCGTCCACGGCTCCGGCCCCGGTGACCGGGACGGTACGATCGGCGTGCAAACGCCGTATCGCGATATCGCCCACGGCCTTGCAAGGCTTGGCATTGCATCAGTACGGTACGATAAACGTACACTGGTGCATAATAGCGCATTGGCGGCGGATGCGGATATGTTTGCCATGATGACGGTGGATTGGGAGACAATTGACGACGCAATACTTGCACGTGGTTTCCTTCTAAGCGATGAAAGGATAGACGCAGAGCGCATCTATATTATTGGACACAGCTTAGGCGGCAAACTTGCGCCGGAGATAGCGGCGCGCGGAGATTTTGCCGGGTTTATTATAATGGCAGGTACCCTGCGCCCGATAACAGAGCTGATGGTTGAACAGCTTAACTACCAATTGGAGCTTGTACGCCTTCAAATAAGCGAAATGCCATCTGATGATATTACGCCGGATATTGTTTTGTTATTTGATGAAGCGATCACAGAATTGGAACTTATGATTGAAGCCGTTACGGAAATGCACCAGATATTTCTACAATCGCTTGAAAAATCTGTGGAGGAACAGCAAAGCACGTATTTATTAGGTATGATGGCGTATTATTTGGTAAATTTATATACGCGTACAAACCCGCCGACGTATTTGCTTGAATGGGGAGGTCCGGGTCTTATCCTCCACGGCGGAATGGATTACCAAACGCGTTATTACATTGACTTCGTAAGATACCAAAAGCTTACAGCCGATATGGCGGATATACAAATGATTTTATACCCAAACCTAACGCACAGCTTTACGGTAAGCATCAGCGAGACTGGCATGGGTACGCCGGCGGATTATTTTGTTCCGTCTACCGTAGATGAGGAAGTTATCCGAGACATTGCTGCATTTATTTTAAGATAGGTTATATAGGCGGAGGAGTGTAAGCTCCTCCGCCGTTTTACTATATAGTAAAGATTTATCTCGGAAAATAAACTTTTCCTTTTTTATATCGTATATAATAATGTAACCGATAATATTCATGTAAAATAGGAGGAAGAGAAATGGCATTTTGGACAGCTGCAATGGTTGTTGGTATCGTTGCTATCACGTGGTACGCAATATGGCGTATAGTTGTGCGTAGTTTAGCTTTTTATGAAGATATAGAGCGTATGAAAAACGGATACCCTTTAAAGAACGGCGATACGCCAATGCATATAAGGGACGGTAAAGTAGCAACTCACGATTTCGTCGATTTAACAAATAAACCTGCGGCAGAGCGGTTGCAATAAAGGAGAAATATTATGTTTGGAATCGGACAATTTTGGACGGCGGTAGTACTGATCGTCGCAATCGGTTGCCTTGTACCCATTGTAAACTTTATCGTTGATTATTTTAGGGCAAGGCTTGATTACAGAGTTAAGAAAATGCAGTATACAGAGAACATAGAGCGTATGAAGCACGGTTATCCGCTTATCGGCGGCGAGAAGATCGAAAAGCCGGAGGAAAAGGTAATAGATATTACGGCGCAACCCATGTTAAGGTTTGGTAATGAAAATTAGGCGTATAGCCATAATTGAACAAAAAAATGAGTTTCCGTCTCAAAACAAGATACTGGAAACTCATTTTTTTATGTATTACTAAATGAAAGTTAAACAATTACAGAATTTTACACTATACTCGCTAAACCATAAAATTGTCCGATAAGGTGCAATTACTGTAAGGTTCAACTTGAAAATAAAGACCGTTTTCAAGTTGAACAGCTATATATCTATTTCGTAAGGCTGTAACCGGCGAGAGCGGCCAGCTCTTTAATGGAGCCAACGGATACTTTAATGCCTTTATACTCTACCAAATCGTCCGTTTCGCCGGTAAAAATGTCGGCAGGTTTATATTTTTTCATAATGATAGAATCTTTATCGACGTAAATTTCCAACGCGTCGCGCTCACTGATGTTTTGGGTGCGGCGAAGTTCCATGGGTAACACAATGCGGCCAAGCTCGTCCACCCTTCTGACAATTCCTGTTGATTTCATGTAAATTCCTCCAATATATATTTTGTTTATTATAATTATAGGAGAAATATAACATAAATGTAAATGCTTGTCAATACTTGTAAAAAAAAGTTTTTTATTACATAATATGGATGAAAAATGATAATATATGGAATATTGTCCAAATTCTACCTTTGTTATTTTTTGCATAGAATGTCCTAAGTTTATATTTAGAAAATAGGAATTTTATGCTTAATTATATATGGGCGGCATTTATTTTGATAGGTATCATTTACGCGGTTGTTACGGGAAATGTGGAAGGGCTGACGAACGGTGCGTTGGACGCGTCGGTGGAAGCGGTGCATTTAGGCATTCGTATGCTTGGGATTTTGTGCATGTGGACGGGTCTGATGAAGATTGCGGAAAAATCCGGGTTGATCGAAGCCTTATCGAAAAAGATGACACCAGCTGTGCTGTGGCTTTTTCCGCGTCTCTCACGCGATAGTGAAGCGATACCTCATATCTCAACCAACTTTATTGCAAACATACTCGGTCTTGGTTGGGCCGCAACGCCGCCGGGGCTTAAGGCAATGGAGGAACTCCAAAAAATAAACAGTGACAAAACCCGCGCCAGCCGCGAGATGTGCATGTTTTTGATTGTAAACCTGTCAAGTCTGCAGCTTGTGACGATAAATATAATCGCCTTCCGCGCGCAGTATCACTCGGCAAACCCATCAGAGATAATTGCGCCCGGTATTTTGGCGACGCTCGTTTCAACCGTGATCGCTATAACTTTTGCTAAAATCATGGAAAAAATCAGTACACGAAGAGAAGGAGGTCTGGTATGATACTCTTTTTCTCAAATATAATGATACCCATGCTTTTCGTAATTATCATAGCATATGGCTTGCTAAGGCGCGTTAAGGTGTATGATGTGTTTGTTGAGGGGGCTAAGGACGGGTTTGCCACTATATTTAACATTATGCCGACGTTTATTGGGTTAATGCTGTCGATAGGAATATTGCGAGTGTCCGGCGCATTGGATGCGTTTACGCGGCTTATCGCGCCGCTTATTGCACCAACGGGTTTCCCGGAGGATGCTGTACCATTAACATTGATGAGGACGGTATCTTCCTCTGCCGCTACGGGGTTGTTGTTGGATGTATACGGCACGCACGGACCGGATTCGTTCGTCGGACGGTTTGTGTCTGTCATGATGAGCAGCACAGAGACGATTTTTTATACGTTGAGCCTGTACTTCCTTGCCGTAAAGATAACAAAAACACGATATACCCTTGCAGGCGCACTGTTGGCCAATTTGGTGGGGGTTATCGCGTCGCTTTTAATAACAGAATGGATTTTTGGGCGTTAGATTGATTGGTAGTTGACAATATATTTAAACCATGTTAAAATATGCAGATGTTGGAGGGTGTTGTGATGAAAGTGAAAGTTATTATAATATTATCCTGTTTAGTTTTTATTGCCTTATCGGCGTCGGCTTGCAATAGGCATGAACTTGTCGGTTCATGGCATGCAATTGGCAGCACTTCGGAAAATCAAATTATCTTAACGTTAAATCGCAATGGTACAGGCAATTTCTTATATGAAAATGTGTATAACACAGGCCGCGTTTCAGTTCGCCGTAGCTTCACATGGTCTGAAGACCAAGGTTCTCTTCGGATAGAGTATACGGAACCTGGGTTTGAAGGGGTTAGGGAAGAAAGCGGCTTTAGTATACTGCATGGCGAAGTGAGGTTTTATAATGATTGGTTGCATTTTACAGTAAATGGCGTACATCATGTGGGTATTAGAGGGTTTCGTTATGTAAGAAGGTAGGGTCTATATTTTATGGAAGTTTTATATAAGCAATCCGGTATTTAATAGATTATATACCGGATTGCTTTTTAATTTACAAGCTACCGTTGTACCCTTGCTCCTGCACCCTTCATCAATGCTTCAACTTCCTTCTTCGTTGCCATGGATGTGTCGCCCGGCGTTGTCATCGCTAATG
>WQWB01000073.1 GCA_009785555.1 Defluviitaleaceae bacterium
AATTACCGAAGAGGCATATAGAGCTGACGGAAGGTTTATCGTAAAACAACAATGATTGATTACAAAACCGATGTTGCCGGCATAATGAGCATTGACGAGGATATCGTCTGGATTTTGCCAAAAGTAAAATACCCGAATAACATGATCACAGGTACTTGTTCGCTATTTTATGAGGCGTTAGGCAAATTGGACTTAACACCAGAAAAAACCATATTGGACATCCCATGCGGCATGGGGGGCGTGTCTGTATATTTGGCTAAGGAATACGGCTCGACGATATATGGCTACGATGTTATGCCCGGATTTATAGATAAAGCGAATGAATATGCAACGAAACACGGTGTTCGCTATCTTTGTCATTACGCCGTCGGCGACATCCGTGAAGTTGTGCTTGCCGGAGTTACATACGACGCGCTGATTTGGTCATCGCCTCCGCATCTCTGGGATAACTATGACGAAACCATCAAACATTTACGCGCCTGCGTTAAGGATAAAGGGTTTATCTTTATTAACGATGCGTGGGTAAATGATGTAAAGAATAAGGATATTTACCCCAACTTTGGCACACGCGCGGAAATGCTAAAAGCCGTCGTTGCCTACGGTGACGAGGTCGTATATTATACCGAAGAAGTGGGTGAAGATATTTATGATGAAGGTTTTGCTTACGAAAGAAAGGCTGTAATAACTGCAATCGAAGATGCAGGCGACCCAATGGAAAAGGCCGCGCTTATGAAATTGTTGAAAAGTATTGATAAGGCCAATAAAATGGATGCTGACTTTATGGGTGGATGTTATATGGTTTTACGGATAAACAGAAAGGATAATTCATGAGGATTTTATACCTTGATATAGATACCCTACGCCCTGACCACATGGGTTGCTACGGCTATAAGCGCAACACCACGCCAAATTTGGACAAGGTCGCCGCGGACGGTGTTGTTTTTGAGAATTACTATTGCTCCGACGCGCCGTGCCTACCCTCTCGCGCGGCACTTCTTAGCGGGCGGTTCGGTATACATACAGGCATCGTTGGCCATGGCGGCACGGCGGCGGACAGGCGCCTAGTTGGCTTGGAACGCGACTTCCAAGACCAAACCGAACGCGACAATTTATGGTATATAATGAAGCGTGCCGGCATGCACACCGCGTCCATCAGTACTTTTCCGGAACGGCATTCCGCATGGTGGTTCACTGCCGGGCTAAACGAATGGCACAATGTAAACGGCGGCGGCATGGAGTCGGGCGAAGAAGTTCTCCCAACTGCACTGGATTGGCTTAAGCGGAATAAAGAAATGGATAATTGGTTCCTACACTTGCATATTTGGGATCCGCATACGCCATATCGCGCACCGCTTGAATTTGGTAACCCATTTGAAAATGAGCCGTTGTGCTATGATTGGATAACCGAGGAAATATTTGCCAAACATTATCAAAAGGCCGGCCCGCACACTGCGCGTGATTTATCCGGCATTTCAGACCATATAAATCCCAAATACCCACGCCACCCAGGTTCTCTTAATAACTTGGCAGAAGTGAAGAATTTTATTGACCAGTACGACACGGGCATTAAATATGCGGACCATCTGCTTGGCCAAGTGTTTGACATGCTACGCACACAGGGAATATATGAAGACACTGCTATTATCATATCCAGCGACCACGGAGAAAACATGGGTGAACTCGGCCTCTACGCCGAACATGGCACGGCGGATAATATCACTTGCAAAATACCCATGATTATAAAGTGGCCTGGCGGCAAGGTTGGGCGTGATAAGGGCCTCCGCTATAATTTAGACCTATGCCCTACCCTCGCGGAACTTATTAACTCACCGGTTAATGGCAATTGGGACGGTAAAAGCTACGCCGGTTTGGTTGACGGCAATGGAACCTTTTCAGACGGGAGAAAATTTCTTGTTCTTTCCCAACAAGCTCATGTATGCCAACGCGCCGTACGTTTCGGCGATTGGATATACATCCGCACAATCCATGACGGTTTCCAGGATTTTGATGAGGAGATGCTCTTCGACGTAACCAACGACCCGCACGAGCAGTTTGACTTAAAACACGAACGCCCCGACGTTTGCGCAATGGGTGCGAAGCTGATTTTGGATTGGACCGAGGAAATGATGAAGACATCCAAAAGCGAAATAGACCCGATGTGGACGGTTATGAGCCAAGGCGGTCCGCACCACGCCGACGCCCGCTGGATGCACCTGTACATGAAGCGATTGGACGAGACAAACCGTTCCGAAGCGGCTCGGAGATTGGAAAAAAAGCATAAAAGAACGTAACGGCGCACTTCGTACTATTTGTAGGGGCGAACTGCGTTCGCCAAAATTGGGGCAGGATTTATTCCTGCCCTTTTGAATTGTGTTTCTTAATAAAGATAATATCAGCGGTTTATCGAATTGTTTTATTCTAATAAGTATACATGCAATTCTACTTTACTTTTTCTTTAAGATACGATATACTATCTTTAATCGAATAGGTATAGTTATGGATTGGAGATTACATATGAAAAAAATAGTTTTAGGTAATACCGGCCTTGAGGTTACAGAGCTTAATTTTGGCGCACTACCCATCGGCCCTATCCAAGGCAACAAACCGGTGGATGAAGCGGCGCGCGTAATGTCTTTGGCACTGCGCTCCGGCGTTAATTTTTTCGATACCGCACAAATGTATAAGACATATGAGCCGATACGGCTTGCGATGGAGGAAACGGGTATCCGCCCGGTTATTTCGTCCAAATCCGTAGCGGCATCCTATGAAGACATGGACGCGGCGATAAATGAAGCACTTGAAAAATTGGGTTTGGACTATATCGACATCTTCTTTCTGCACGCTGCACGCGTCGGCGAAAGCCCCACCGTGTTTGAACAGCGAGGTGAGGCACTGCGTTGCCTGTTGGACCATAAAAAGCGCGGCACGATAAAATTTGCCGGTATCAGCTGCCACGCGGTTGACGTCGTAAAGCTTGCCGCCGTACACCCGGATATCGACATCGTTTTTACAATTATAAACAGTGCAGGCTTGGGTATTATGCGCGGAACGCGCGAGGAGATGGAGGCCGCAATAGAACTGTGCCACCAAAACGGCAAAGGCGTTATGTTTATGAAGGTTCTCGGAGGCGGCACGATGCTTAATAAATACGAGGAAGCCCTTGAATACGCGCTTAACCTAAGTAAGGGGCGTGCATGCGTTTCTCTTGGCATGGTTGCGGAAGAGGAAGTCATATCTAACGTCGATTACTTTAACGGAAATTCCATTAGCGAATATCTTAATACCGTAGCAGGAAATACTAAGAATATGCTTATCTTTCGTGCAATTTGCACAAATTGCAAAAAATGCGCAGATGTTTGCGGCGCAGATGCAATAACCTTTGAGCAAACGGCGATCATCGACTCCGAAAAATGCGTAACATGCGGCTATTGCGTCGGGGTTTGCCCGCAATTTGCGATAAGATTTATTTAAACGGAGTATTTATGGATATGAAGATTATTTTTGCTACAAAGAATCAATCTAAAATAAGGGAAATACGCGAAATCATGGAAGAAGAAGGCTTGAACATAAACCTTGTTTCCATGGAAGAAGCCGGGTATACATTTGACACGCCTGAAACAGGTGCAACCTTTGAAGAAAACGCCGTAATAAAGGCACGCGCTGTGTGCGTGGCTTCAGGTTGCATTGCCCTTGCCGACGACTCAGGCTTTGAGGTGGATTTTTTAAACAAGAACCCCGGAGTAGATTCGGCAAACTACATGGGGCGCGAAACGCCGTATTTGGTACGAAACAACCATATTCTTGATTTAATGAAAAATGTGCCGACGGATAGTCGCACGGCGCGTTTCGTATGTGTCATTGCCGCTGCACTGCCGCCCAACGGGGAAGAGGTTCTTCTAACCCGTGCGACGATTGAAGGCCTCGTGGCCGATAAAGTATTCGGAGAAAACGGTTTTGGATACGATCCTATATTTTACTTCCCCGAAAAAGGCAAAACAACGGCCGAAATGACGATGGAGGAAAAAAATGCGGTCAGCCATCGCGGCAAGGCTCTCAGGCTGATGTGTAAAAAATTAATGGAGGTTTTGAGGACAAACCATGAATCAAAACTCAAATGACCGAATAGAAGTTAATAGTCTTTGTTTTGCAAAATGGCGCAACGGTTATTACTACCCCGGAGTTGTACGCCGGATCACTTCCACTGAAGTTACGATAGATTTTTTGGACGGCTCCATGGACAGAGCGGATTCCAGCGAGCTTATATCTTTGCGGGACGGGCTGGCTAACTTGGCACTTCAAGGTAATTGGAAGCAAGGCTTTTTTTGGTATAAAGGCCGGCTTGGTGAAACGGTCTCACCGCGCGAGGCAATGACATTTTATTACGATGACGGCGACATAGAAGAAATCGCGCTTAAGCAACTGCGCGGCAAATTGGACACTAACGTACATACCAGAAGAGATACGGACGATGTAATAGATATCAGAACCCAAAGGGAGAATTGATTGGCATGAGATTTAAGCAGATTTTCTTACCGCGGTTACTTTTTATTGCCTTATGCATTACGCTGATAAGCGTATTTATCGCAAATGCCGAAACTACGCTATTACCATATGTTGTGGTTTTTGAAAGGGAGGATGAAAACAACGTCTATGTATACATAGACGAGGAAGTACTTGCCCTTAGGCAGTATTTGAGGGAAAACCACTCCATCATCATATACATAGACCCTGGACACGGCGGGGTTGACAGCGGTACGGACATTGCCTCTCCGTTTTATGAAAAGTATATCAACTTCTCTGTGGCTCTTATGCTATACGAGATGTTTTTGGAATCAGACACAGGTATTTTTCCAATCCTATCCAGGCAAGGCGACTACGATATCTCCCGTTTTGACCGTGCCGCAATAGGCAGCGCGCTTGCAGATGTAATCGTATCGATTCACGCAAACTCTTTCAGGGACTCAGCTGTCCGCGGTGTTGAAACGTATTATGATGTACGCCAAGAACTGTCTCCACACGTCCGCTTCGATATTACAAGCCATGACTTAGCTCTTGCCGTACATTACAACGTCATAAGCGCAACCGGAGCACACAGCAGAGGCGCGCGGGATACAAACCGTTGGCGCGAAGTTGGTTTTGTAATCACCAGCGGCTCAACCGTACCCGCGATTTTACTTGAAATGGGTTACCTCTCAAATCAGGATGAACGGGCATTACTTGTTACGGAAAATTATCAGCGGTTAATGGCTCTTGGTATATATAACGGCATCATAGAATTATTCACTCCATTTCTTAGTCAATCTCAACAAGACTAGTTATTAAATTTCGTGAGGTATTGATATAGCATTTAACCATAAACTAGTGTATAATCTACATATTATTTTTTGAGAGGTAAAGATGAAGAAGGTTTCTTGTTTTCTTTCAATTGTTTTGGTTTCAATTATGATTTCTACCCAATTTATTTGGGCCGGCACTATATCAACCAGCGGTGCCGGTGCCGTAACCGTTGAGCCGGATATCGCGACCATCACTTTCAGCGTTACGTATGAACATAGTGACTCCGCTCGTGCGGCAGAAGAAGTAAACGGCATTATCGCCGAGGTTATAGATATTTTACGTGAGTTTGATATCGAAGATACAGATATCCGGACGTCACGCATCAACATTTCCCGCTTAACACGCTGGGATAATGTGATGCAACGTAATGTTCTTATTGAGTTTCGCGCCACAAACAGCGTGACGATTACTGTCCGTGAGTTAGACATACTTGGTTATTTGTTGGGAGCGGTTATAGAGACAGGTGCACTCGTTTCAGGCAATATTAATTTCGAGTCGAGTTTAGCAAGCGAGTTATATTACCAAGCCCTTGAAATAGCCATGCGGGACGCACGTGCACGTGCTGGTGCAATCGCACGCGGCGGAGATTTAATTATCACAGGCATACAAAGTGTAAACGAAACAAGTGCGTGGAACGCACCCGTCGCACGTGCCGCCGCACCCCAGATGGATGCTGCTATGATGTTTATGGCAGAAGAATCACCCGTACACTATGTACCGATCATGGCGGGTGAAATTACGGTTACTGCAAGGGTGTCGGTTATTTTTAATATTGTTGTAAATGAAGAATAATTGCTATATGATGGCTTACGAGCATTATCGGGTTCATTATGTAAATTTTATATAAATCACATAAGAAAAGAAATTGGCATACCCATAAACTAGGAGGATTTTAATGGCTGAACTATTGTTCAAAGACGTAGTAAAGATTTACCCCAACGGTGTTAAGGCCGTTCAAGACTTGAACCTTAAAATTAAGGATAAAGAGTTTATCGTGCTTGTTGGCCCGTCCGGTTGCGGTAAGACGACGACGATGCGTATGGTTGCCGGTCTTGAGGAGATAACCTCGGGTG
The DNA here is from genome assembly GCA_009785555.1 of Defluviitaleaceae bacterium. Lineage (GTDB taxonomy): Bacteria > Bacillota > Clostridia > Lachnospirales > WRAX01 > WQWB01. The sequence continues at coordinate 6,411 of WQWB01000073.1, forward strand.
AGCTGTACATAGACGATAAATACGTGAACGACGTTGCCCCTAAAGACCGTGACATCGCGATGGTTTTCCAAAACTACGCACTCTACCCGCATATGAACGTGCGCGACAATATGGCTTTTGGTCTCAAACTCCGCAAAACACCTAAAATGGAAATTGAACGCCGCGTTAAGGAAGCTAGCGAGATTTTAGGTATCGAACATCTTTTAGATAGGAAACCCCGCGCACTCTCCGGCGGTCAGCGCCAGCGCGTTGCTATGGGTCGCGCCATTGTGCGTGAACCGCGCGTGTTCCTTATGGACGAACCGTTATCAAACCTCGACGCAAAGCTTCGCGTCCAAATGCGTACGGAAATTGCAAAGCTTCACAACAAACTCAAAACAACCTTCATCTATGTTACACATGACCAGACAGAAGCTATGACGCTCGGCACACGTATCGTCGTTATGAACGAGGGTTTTGTCCAACAAGTTGATTCTCCACAAGAGCTTTATAATAGACCTTGCAACAAATTCGTTGCCGGTTTCATCGGTTCTCCGGAAATGAACATGATAGAAGCTAAGGTCGTTGCGGATGGCGACGGAGTTGCACTTACCTTCGCTCCAAACAATAAGTTAAAGCTTAATGCGGAAAAATCTAAAAACATCATTGACAAAGGGTATCTAAATAAAGTCGTAATTATGGGTATCCGCCCTGAAGATATCGACGATGATCCAGAAATTGTCGCGGCAAACCCGGATAAGCTCGTTAAAATGCGCGTTGAGCTTGTTGAACTCTTGGGTGCGGAAACATATCTCTACCTTATTCTAGGTGATGATGTGTCATTTACCGCTCGCGTCGCGCCGACATCCACGGCAAAACAGGAAGACGTGCTCCAGCTCTTCTACGACACAGAAAAGATACACGCATTTGACGTAGACACAGGTGTTACGATAACAAATTAAGTATTTTAGATATTGAGGGGCGGCCATTTTTCGGTCGCCCTTTTTTAAGGAGTTATTATGAATACTGATTTAAGCAATTACGAGCAGAAAAAAGAAGAGATTGCACAAACCATCAAATTCCAGGAACGCGAATGGAAGCGCGATATACGTGCCCGTAAAATCCTTGGGTTAATCATACTACTGATTATGCCTACTATAGGTCTATTCCTTGGCTTTATGGTTGTAGACAACGCATATGAACCTGTTGCCCACACTCACGAGCTTTTTTACTTCCGCTCAGAGGATTTGGGTGCATACACCAGTTCGTGGGCTATTGTTTTCTTAGGTGTTGGCGTGTTTGCTATCTTTCTTTTTGTCGGCTTCATTATTTGCGGTTTTCTCCGTAAATGGGTGCCAAAGGATATGGCGGTAATGCGGGAAGAATGGAAAGAAGAATTACGTAACCTTGAAGCTGAGCAAATAAAGGAAAAGCGCCGCGAGGTGTGGTCTACGC
>WQWB01000074.1 GCA_009785555.1 Defluviitaleaceae bacterium
ACCGAAATATTTGCGGCATAAAAAAAGGCGGTACCGACACGCCGATACCACCCGAAAAAAGAGCTCTGTTTCCTATTTTGCCTAATTTTTAACTAAAGATAATTTTATCAAGCTCCAAAGGCATAATAAACTCGCCGTCTCTATATGCGCGTAAACAGCCCGCGGATATTTCATCGATCAGCAGTATATCGCCGCCAGCATCACGCCCAAATTCCACTTTCATATCATACAGCTCCAAGCCTTTTTTTGCAAGGAAACCTTTAAGGCAAACGGCGATTTTACGCGTGGCTGCTTTAAGATATTCAATTTCATCCGCAGTAACGATGCCAAGAGAAACCAAGCTATCTCCTGATATAGGCGGATCACCACGCTCATCGTCCTTAAGCGTAAACTCTACAATCGCGTCAAGCGGCTGACCCTCTTCTCTTAGGATAGGGGCATAACGGCGCCAAAAGGAACCCACGGCGCGAAAGCGGCATATCGCTTCCAAACCCTTACCCACAAGCTGTGTAATCGGGTGTACGATCATTTCGGCCTTATCTATATCGGCAGATATCATATGGGTTTTAACGCCTTCGTCTGCCAATATCTTAAACATCGTTGACGTAAAGCGAAGCCCGGATTTACCCGCACCCTCTATCTTTAACCCTACGGTATTTGCGCCGGGGTCGAACACGCCGTTTTCACCAGTTACGTCATCCTTAAACCTTAACAAAATGTTACCGTCTTCCAAAGCGTAAACATCCTTCGTTTTACCGTTATATATCAGCTTCATTTCCGCCCCCGCTTTCTTCTTCATCGCAATCTTCATCAAACGCCACGTACAGATACTCTTCATATTTAGCATCAATCTGCCTTTGCGTTACCTTATTCAGTTTTGTAACCTTGCAGCCCTTGGCACGAAGGTAAAATTCCGCCGCCATCCTCGCATCGCCGGCCTCCTCATACATCGCCGCCAAGAGAAATGTGCTATCCGCTAAATCCCTATCTAGTGAAACCGCCTTCTCAAAACAATTTTTCGCCTCTGCTTTATTTCCTTCGCTTAAATATATCTGCCCCATATTATCCCACGCCGCGGCTGTCTCGGGCTTGTCCGCCAAGACTTTTTCCGTAGTCGCCTTCGCCTTTTCAATGTCGCCGTTAAGGAAATACAAGAAGCCGAGCGACGTATAAACATTCGTATTAACATGCTCATACCTCTTGCAGAGCCCCTCAAGTACATCAATAGCCATGGCAAGGTTGCCCTGTTGCCAATGGCTGCTGGCGATAACAAAGTTTGAGTTTTTGTCAACAATCTCCACGGGCAATTTTAGTTTGGAATTAACATCCAAAGCCTTAAGCGCGTACTCCATAGCCGGAGCCGGGGCATCGTCCTGTATTTGGAGGACTGCGTAGTTTAAGTAGTTCATCGGATTTTTTGACCCGTGCCGCTCCGCCTTAAGGAAGCGTTGCTTCGCAAGCTCCCGTTTGCCAACGGTAAACGCCACGTTACCCATGAAGTAAAGCAACCCAGCACGGAAAACAACGCATGAAACCAAAATCACGCCGCCGTAAATCGCCAAAATTATAGGTATATCAAGCCCAAATTGGCGGAACACCATAAAACTTAGGACAGTTACGACAACAATAAGAAAATTCTTAGTTTTCATCTTTCTTCTCGTCTTTATTTTCTTCAATCTTCATCGGTTCGGTGGATGACGCCGCAGAGCCCGGAGGCGCCATGTTCGGCGTTTTAACGCCCAAAACATCAGATTTGCGGATAGGTACGCGGATGCCTTTGTTGTCGCCAAATTCCACCATAAACGCATCCGTCCCGACGCTTACGATCTTGCCATACATGCCGGATGACGTGAGCACCCTGTCACCAACCCGCAAGCCGGACTGCATTTCGCGCATTGCTTTCTCGCGCTTCCGTTGCGGACGTATCATAAGAAAATACATAGCGAGGAACATCGCGCCGAACATGAATATCATCGGCCAAATGCTTGGCCCAGCCATAACTGCGTCACCCGCATCTTCCACTCCTCCGCCTGATGGCGGTGCCGCCGGCGCAGTGCCGCCGCCGGTAATCCCAAGGAACACATTCACTCTGTTGTAAAGGTTTTGTAAAAATAACATTTCAGTTCTCCAATCATTTTTCAAATTTACATCACTTATATCACATATACTGTATTTTACCGTAAACTAATGGCCATGTCAACAAAATCTTGCACATTATAGAAAGATTTGGTATAATAGAAAAATGAAAAACTTTGCTATCTACGCAAATAGTACAAGAGACCACAATTATCTGCAATTGCATAGGATTGCCGGCTTTTTGTCATCCATCCTGCCATACGGTACGGTTTCATTGATTGGTGATGAGGATGCAGTTGCCGCCCACAAAAACATGCACGGCACGGGGTTGAACATTTTATCCGGCGACACACCGCTACACAAAACCAACTGTATAATAACCCTAGGCGGTGACGGTACGCTTCTACGCGCGGCAGCTGTTTTCGCCGTGCCAAACGGTGTGCCGCTGATGGGCATAAACCTTGGAAACATAGGTTACTTAACCGATGTAGGCATTGACAATGCGGAATCCGCACTAAAAGATTTGCTAAGCGGCAACTTTATGACAGAAGAAAGGCTTATGCTTGAGGCAGGCAGTGGCAGCGCAAACCATACCGCACTAAACGACGCACTTATCACGCGCCACGGCAATCCAGGCATTATGCAATTCATAGTAAAGGTGAACGGAGTGTTTATGGACAGATACAGGGCGGACGGCATTATCGTCTCCACGCCCACGGGTTCAACGGCTTACAACCTAAGCGCAGGCGGGCCGGTGCTTTCTCCGGGGCTTAAAGCGCTTGCAATCACACCTATCTGCGCCCACGCACTGCATGTGCGTTCGGCAATAGTTTCATCGTCTGATATAATTGAAATTACCGTCCAATCCAGCAATATCCAGGCCTCACTGTATACCGACGGCAGATTTGCGGAAATCGTACCTCCCTCCAGCCCCGTAACGATAACGCAAAGCCCAACCCCTGCCAAAATCATTAAAACAAAAGACAGCGGAAAGAATTTTTACGATATATTAAGAGGAAAACTATGCTGCAGTCCCTAAGAATTGTTAATGTCGCTTTGATTGATGAATTAAACATAGACTTCACGCAAGGCCTTAACGTTATGACAGGCGAAACAGGCGCGGGTAAATCCATCATCATAGATGCCCTCGGCTTTGTATTGGGTGGACGCGCGGACCGCGATTTGATCAAGGCAGGCGCGGATACCGCTAAGGTTGAGGCTGTTATTTCCGTGTCAGCCGCTGCTGAGCGGCTTAAAGAATTAGACGCCGAGCCAGATGGCGACGGCTGTATCATGCTTTCCCGCACTATAAACTCTGACGGGCGCGGTTCTTCCCGCCTTAATGGCCGCACTGTTACATCCGGTATTCTCAAAGGTGTAAGCGGCATCCTCATAGACATCCACAGCCAGCACCAGCATCAGAGCCTGCTGGATCCGGCAAAGCATATCACGCTTTTGGATAGGTTTTGCGGCCCAGAGCTCGAATCAGTTTTAAGCAAACTCCAAACGGCGTGCAGAAATTACCGCGAACTTCGCAGAAAAATGCAAGGAATAGCGGCGGATAGCAATGACTTTGAATCCATAATGGCATTATTAACACACCAACTTGAAGAAATCGAATCGCTAAATCTTACTTCCGACATAGAAGATATTTTGTTGGAAAAACGGCGTATCTTCGCGGACATGGAAACCCTCACGGACACGTCAAAAAAAATACTTGCCCATTTACAAGACAGCCCTGGTTCCATTATGTCGCGCCTCACGTCTGCGGCGGCTTTGATGAGCGACATAAGCGGATACGATAAACAACTAGCCGCCCACGCACAGGTATTGGAATCGACATTGGCTGACCTAGACGACTGCGTGCGCGAGTTCCGCGCCTTCACTCAAAACCTTCCCGACGAGGAAAGCGGTTTGGACGGAATCGAGGAACGCCTTGCCCAAATCAACTCGATCAAGCGTAAATATAAACGTGATGTGCCGGAAATTATGTCACTCAGCGAAGAGATACGGCAAAAACTTGAAGGCCTGCACCACAGCGAACTTGAATTAGAACGCTTGCAAAGCGAGCAATCAATCCTTCGCGCGGAAATTCTTACCCTATGCGCAACTGCTTCAACCCAACGCAAGGAAGCCGCTTCACGCATATCTGATGAAGTCGTCGGCACCCTTCAAGATTTAGGTATGAAAAACGCTGCGTTTTCAGTCTCCGTAGAGCGTAAAAACGCCTTTGACGACAACGGGTTTGACGGCGTGGAGTTCCTTTTCTCAGCAAACCCAGCGATAAACGACGAAGAGCGTATATTACGACCGTTGGCCAAAATAGCGAGCGGAGGCGAGATGAGCCGTGTAATGCTTGCCCTCAAATCATCCCTCGCGTCGTTTGATAGCATAGAAACCTTTATTTTTGACGAGATAGACACAGGTATATCCGGGCGCACGGCACAGCTTGTGGCGGAAAAAATGATGGAGTTAGGAAAAACCCATCAAATAATATGCGTAACTCACTTACCCCAAATAGCCGCCGTTGGCGACGCGAACTTCCTAATACACAAGGAAACGGTGGATGGGGCGGCGCGCACCGAAGTTACGCTCCTAGACGAAACCAGCGTCGTTGAGGAGCTGGCTCGCCTCATCGGCGGCGCGAAGATTACGGAACAAACCCTTGCCGCTGCCGCGGAAATGAGAAAAAATGAGTTTAACATGTAACGAAAACGGGAGGCTTAATTATATGATAAAGCGCATTACGATTACAGTTTCCCTTTTTATAGTTATTTTCCTGTTTTCCGCAAGCGATAGCATACATTCATCACCAAGGCCGTTAACCGGATTTGGCATTGAATTTGCGGGAGAAGATTTAAATGTCATACTAACCGGTTTGGATATCATAGACGTTAGCTTTACTCAATTTATTGACGGCTTATATGATTTGCGCATAGACTTTACGCCATATGGAGCAGCAAGGCTTGCGGAGGCCACAAGGCACATGGCCGGGCAATGGCTGGGTTTATATATCAGCGGCGAATTTAATGCCGGGTTATTAATTCGCGGCGAAGTATCAAACGGTACGCTCGTTTTTTGCGAACAAACACGATGGATGGCGGAATACCTTGACCGGCACATTCGCGCTGGGATGGTTGATCCATCGCGCCAATATGGATTTTCTATAATGCGCGCGGCAGACGGTGTGCACTACCAATTTGGCTCCGGGATGATATACGCTGTAACGGAAGCGGTATCCTCAAATGAAATTACAGGCAATTATTATAGGGTTATTGTTACGCTAACCCCGGAAGGCGAATTGATTTTCAACCGGCACTTGGCTCGGCAGTATCTCTATTTCTCTATTGACGGAGCCATATTTGCTTATATATATGCTGACGACCTTATCTACCCTTTCAATCGTTTAAACTTCATCTTCAGCAAACAAGACCAAGCAGCCGCTTTGGCCTATTCTTTGCGTACACACATTGAGCCGCCAGGTAATATTGCCTGGCGCTTTGAGCGCGTACAGGATTGGCATGAAACGGCATACTTCCTTCACTTGGAAGGATATGGTAGGATGGAGAGCTTCCACCCCGGCACGTCTCCAGCGTTTGCATATCGCGAAACATTGATAGCCGTACATATTGATGACAGGATTACAAGTATCGGGAGTTTTGCTTTTTTTGATATGCCACGATTAGAAGCTATCTACGGAGGCAGCGGAATCACCCGCATCGGGGAACGGGCTTTTGCGCAAAACCGAAGCCTCCAAGGCTGGATACCGCGTACCAATGCAGGCACATCCCATCAAATACGGCTGACGAACACAATTACGCATATCGCCGCGAACGCTTTCCAAGGCGTGCCGCGCCTATCATTCAACGTGGACAGGAACTCTGTAGCCCACGAGTTTGCGCTTAGCGGAGGGTACGACTTTGTCGTATACAACGCAGTCATTGAATACGCCCAATTTTTATTTGATACATTGGCGCAAGGCGGCCCACCCGGCGAGCGTTACCGTGACTTCCAGCATTTTGCAAACTCGGCGATTGCGGTAATTAACCTATTAGATAATAACCTTAACAGGCAGGCAGGTAGGGTCGCGCGCCATGACTTCAACGTATCCCTTGCGTCGGCCATTGCGTCCGTGCCTGTATCCGTTGCGATAACGGTTGCCACAAAGGGCGTTACTGCGCCAACTTTACTTGACGGAGCCATATCTCTTCTCGACGCTAGCTTAACAATTGCATCTTTGGCGCAAACACCAACAACACTTAGGAGTACAGATGAATGGGTGTTTAACCAGGGGCGGTCAGCCTCAACGCAAGCAAGAAACGCGGTGTGGGACTTATGGGATATGCACGATGACATTGCGCAGTGGAACAGAGGCCAAATACCAAACGAACAGATAGCCGTTGATTATATCGAGGCTTATTACCGCCTTGTAACCGGTGTGTCGGTATTGCGCATGAGTACAGAATTTTTTGAGGCAAGGCGAAGCTTTTCAGCCGGCTGGCGCGGCGCGCAGGAAGTATTGGTTAACATGCAGCGCGACTTTGCACGCGGTTTTACAGAACAAATCGCGTTGCTCGTTGGGGTAGACGATACGATAGCTATGGCATTATCGCTGGTAAGCCCGCTTACATATTCGAGGATTATTGCCGAAGCGCAGTATATCGCATTTGCCAACATGGCCAACGCTGAAGTTGACGCACATCTCCAAACCGCTTTTAACCGCTTCCTGCATGATATGAACATGATGAACATGCAAACGGACGCATGGCTTAACGGTGTACACGTCAATCCAGGTTGGTATGACAGGCTGTTTATAACTTTGCGCGCGTTTATCCGATAACCCTTTAAAATTTCGGGCAAAAAAGATTTTAAACAAAATGCAAAAAAAGTATTGACATCCAGTTTTTTTTGATGTATAATACCCATTGTTCATCGATGATGGACTTTCCGCACGAGTGGCTCAGTGGTAGAGCATCGCCTTGCCAAGGCGAGGGTCGTGAGTTCAAATCTCATCTCGTGCTTTTCATCCAATGACAGCAGGTGGCGTAGCCATAAATCCTGCCGAGGTGCAATAGTTTATAGTTTTTCTATGTCCTATGCCCGCTTTGGCATGGGATTTTTATTATATAAAGGTGGTGAAAATTTGCCAAACTTAACAAAAAAACAGGAAGTTATCAACGAAATCCGCGATAAGGCCGAAAAGGCGGCGTCGATCATTTTGGTTGATGGTCGTGGCCTTACAGTTTTCCAAGATACGGAACTTCGCAAAAAGCTGCGCGACGCCGGTGTTGACTACAAAGTATATAAAAACACCATGTTGCACTTGGCCTTCAAAGGCACACCGTATGAGGCACTTGAGGATTACCTCGCAGGTCCTACAACGGTTGCCGTATCTTACGATGATGCGACAGCAGCTGCCAGGATCATCAATGGCGAGCTTAAAACCTTACAAAACCTAGAGTTTAAGGCAGGTGTTGTGGACGGTACCGTATACGACGCGGCCGGCGTTAAGGCCATCGCTGACATTCCAAACAGATCGGTACTTATCTCGCGTCTTCTTGGTTCATTCAAGTCTCCGATGTCCGCATTTGCGCGCGTTGTCAACGAAATCGCAAAGGGTAACGGCGGCGGCGTGGAAGCAGCGGCCGAAACAAAAGATGAAGCA
>WQWB01000075.1 GCA_009785555.1 Defluviitaleaceae bacterium
ACGCCGCCTGTATCCATGACAGCGGCGGTGACGGTAAGATCATCCTCTTCTACGCGGGTGATGCAGTGGAACGTGATGTTTTGGGGGAACTGCGTAAAACCCTGCCGAGGTACATGCTACCGTCTAAAGCCGTAAGGCTTGAGCAACTTCCTTATGCTGCCAATATGAAGGTGGATAGGATTAGACTTAGGGCAATGGAAGTTTAAATCGTAGTAAAGCCACATTACCACAAGAGAAGTGCTAGGAGAAAATTATGATATTGAGATTTGGAACATACAATGTACGCAACACAGACGGCGGTGCGTCCCTTCGGGGGATCGCCGAGGAGATAAAATCGCTCAACCTTGATATCGTCGGGCTACAGGAGATAGATGTGGGCACAAACCGCGTAGGCGGCCGGAACACCATTGCGGAGCTGGCCGTGCACAGCGATATGCCATTTCTATATTTTTATCCGTCTATGCGGTTTGACGGTGGCTTCTACGGCAATGCCGTTTTGTCCCGCCATAAAATTGAAAGTGCTCACGGCACTGTATTTCAAACGAAAAAGTATGAAAAGCGTTCTATCCTATCCTGTACCGTTGTTTTGGAAGAAATCGGCAAGGAAATCGTTGTGCACGGTACGCACTTAAGCCTTGAAGACGGCGATATCCGTAGAAATCAGCTGTTATGGATAAATGAATATGTACAGGGCGATGATTTTGTTATCCTAGGTGACTTTAACGTCAATAGCATGGATGAGTATAGCTTAGTAGAAAAGTCTATTTGCGCTAACAATGCAGATAGCCCGATTGACACTTTTAAGAGCGGCGGCGCGATTGATAATATAATCGTATCAGATAATTTGGGGATAAAGTCGGTATTCTTGTCTGAGACAGAGTTTTCCGACCATAATATGCTTGTTGCGGAGATTGTGATAAAATGACGGAAAAATTGATAAAGATACTTAACGACGTACGCACGGGCGTGGACTACGCCTCTGAGGAGCGATTGGTGGATGATGGTTTGATTGATTCCTTTGACATCGTTACCCTCATTGCGGAGATATCGAACGAATTTGACCTGCGCATTCCGCCGGAGTACATCTTGCCGGAGCATTTCAACTCCGTTGCGGCGCTTGAGGCCATGCTTGCCAAAGTGCGCGAGGAATGGTCGTAGCCATGAATTTTGCCTCAATTGAGTTTGCCATATTCCTGTGCGTAACGGTGTTTTTATATTACACGTTTTTGCGTCGTTACCAATGGCAGTTGCTTTTGGTCGCGTCATTTGTGTTTTACGCATTTTCCGGTTGGGTAAACGTGGTTTTTATTTCCGTGACAACGCTGACTGTTTACGCCGCCGGGTTATTGATACAGCGAATACCTAAAGCGGCGGAAAACCGAGCGAGGCGAAAGCGGGTTATGGTTATCTGCCTGCTCATAAATTTCGCCATGCTTGCGGTGATGAAATACGCAAATTTCGCGATTCTAAACGTAAATTCATTGCTCGGTTTGGACTTTACCTTGCCAAACTTTATTTTACCGATGGCGATGTCGTTCTACACGTTTCAGACGATGGGGTATATAATCGACGTCCACCGCGGCAAGGAGGCGGAACGTAGCCTGCCGCGCTTTGCATTGTTCGCTACGTTCTTCCCACAGCTGGTGCAAGGTCCGATAAGCCGCCACAGCGATTTGGCGGCGACGCTGTATAATAAACATAAATATTGCGCCGATAACTTTACAAACGGATTAAGCCGTATACTCATCGGTTTATTCAAGAAAATGGTAATTGCGGATCGGCTTATCCCCGTTATACGTGAACTTACGGGCGGCGGCGTTATAATCGCCGACGGTACGGCGGCTATCGACGGCGCGCTGTATACCGGTAGCTTTGTCCTTCTATCTGTATTTCTGTATGCCATAACGATTTTCTGCGATTTTACGGGTGGGATAGACATAACAATAGGTATCGCTAAAACTTTGGGAATTACGCTGAAGGAAAACTTCGATCGCCCATTCTATTCACGCGGGATTGCGGAATATTGGCGGCGGTGGCATATCACGATGGGTAGCTGGTTCCGCGATTATTGCTTCTACCCCATGTCAAGCTCTAAAATTATGTTTAAATTCGGCAAATTCGCACGCCGTGTCTTTGGGGACCGCTTTGGTAAACGCCTGCCGATCTACATAAACACGATGATTTTGTGGTTCCTAACCGGCCTTTGGCACGGCGCGTCGTGGAATTTTATTATGTGGGGCCTTGCCAATGGTTTTGCGATAATTATAGAACAGGAAATTACGCCGCTGTTTTCAAAGTTTAATAAACGCTTTGATACGCAAAGTAAGGCGGCGTTCCGCGCCTGGCAAATCTTCCGTACGTTTTGGATAATGAACTTTATCCGTGCATTTGATATCTACCCCAGTGTCGGAGCTACATTCCGCGCTTTCGGCTCAATCTTTACAAACTTCGGCGCAGGTAGGTTTAGCCTCGCTGCCGTTGGGTTATTCATGCCGGATATCATAATGCTTTCGGCCGCAGTTGCCACATTGATTGTAATCGGAGCCGTAGCTAATCGGCGTAAAAAAGAGGCCACATCCTTTGCTCGTGTTGTATTTTGTGCGTCGATTGGTTTTGCCATTCTAATCTTTGGTGCGTACGGGTTTGGGTATGATGTCAACCAATTTATATATAACCAATTTTAGGAGTACTGCTAATAAATGAAACCATTTAAATATATTATACTATGCGTCGTGGCTGTTGCCTTGTTTTTGGCGGCGAACCGCCTGCTTATGCCAAAGCACATGTCGCACACACCGTTGGAGGGGCGGCTTACGGCGGAGTTTTATTTTTCCAACAAGCGGCACTCCGTTATTTTCCTAGGCGATTGCGAGGTTTTCTCCACCTTCTCTCCGCCGCATTTATGGCGCGAGTTTGGTGTGCCAAGCCATGTGCGCGGCGGGCCGCAACAGCTGGTGTGGCATAGCTATTATATTTTGCGGGATACTTTGCTATATAACGTGCCGGATGTCGTCGTCTTCAGCGTTTTGGCGATGCAGCACGGCGAGCCGCAGAGCGAGGCGTACAACCGCTTAAACCTCGCGGGTATCCGGTCTTGGCGCATACGCCGCGCCGCGGTTCGTTCAAGTATGATGGAGGATGAAAACGTCATCAGCTACTTCATACCAATTTTGCGGTACAAGGATCGTTGGCGCGACCTTGGGCGTGAGGATTTTGAATTTTTTTTCCGATATGATAGAGTAAGCCACAACGGATTTATGATGAGAGCGGACATCCAGCCGCTCGGATTCGTCGATCCTCCGGTGATGAGGCTGGATTACAGTTTCTCCGATATGGCTTTTGAATATTTGGAAAGAATACGGCGTCTATGTGAAGAGTACGGTATTGAGTTGGTGTTAATCAAAGCTCCAACGGTATTTCCTCAATGGCTTGCTGGATGGGAAGCCCAGATAGTTGAGTATGCTGAAAAGAACAATCTGCTCTATGTAAACTTGCTAGCCTTGGCGGACGAAATTGGCCTGGATTTTGCGCTGGATACGTGGAATGCTGGGTTTCACCTTAATGTCTACGGAGCGGAGAAAACAACGTATTTCCTTGGGCGGATACTTATTGAGACATTTAGCCTGGCTGATAGGCGTGGCGGTGATTTGGATAGTTATTGGGACGAAATCTTATACCATTATGACAGAATGAAGGCTGTGCAGGAAGCCGAGTTTGCGAAATACGGTATAATAAGGACATTAACACATAGGAGGTAAATTTTGGATGAAGAAGGTTATTTTAATTATTGCGATAATGCTTGCGGCGGGGTTGTTTTCGGCGTGTAGGGATAGTGATGAGGGCGGAAGTGCGGGAGACGGCCGCGCAACGGCTCGATTACCTTTCCCTACGGCGACGGATGGGTTTGTGTTTGTGCATAACGGCGTAACCGTCGTGATGGGCGGTACGGTTCATGATACAGTGCAGCTGCCGGAATTTGGCGCGCCGCTTGATTTGCGCCACGAACCAAGCTGCGCCTTTGAGGGATTTGACAAATCTTTTATCTTCGCGGATTTTCTTATAGAGGCATTTCCGTTTAATGATCTATATTATGTAAACATGATAGTCCTCCGAAACGACAACGTTTCGACGCGGGAAGGGCTTCGGATTGGCATGACCTATGACGATATGGTTAGGTTGATCGGCAGTGGGTATGCAATGGCGTCTGGTGCGCGCCACGTACAGTATACCTTTGCGCGCGGCGGTATGCGGCTGGAATTTTTGATAAACAATGATTCGGTGATTGAGCAGATATCATATCACTTAAATTTGCCGGAATAACGATATGAAAATTCTTGTTATACACGGAAGTATGCGTAAAGGCAAGACCCACGCGCTTACGAAGGAAATTATGGATAGGATTGAGGCGAAAGGTGGCGTCGGGTTCGTTGAGTTTAATGTTGCGGATTTGCGCTTGCCTTTTTGTACGTCTTGTCATATATGTTTTTCAACCGGGGAGGAATATTGCCCAAATGCAGGGTATCTACAGGATTTATTGGCTGCATTAAATGAATGCGACGGCATAATCGTTAGTGGAACCACCTATCTGTGGTCACTTAACGCCGCGATGAAGAACTTGCTGGACCATTTTGCATATGCCGCGCACCGCCCTTTTCTGTACGGCAAACGTGGTATGGTTATCACAACATCTAAAGGTAACGGCGAAAAGCGCGCCGCTAAATATATTATGACAATTTTGGGGCAATGGGGAGTAAACGGCGCGGTGCTTGTAACGCAAAACGCTAAGCAGGAACAGTTGGTTTCTCCGCGTAGGATTAAACAAAGGTTGGATCGCCTCGCAGACAGGTTTAATGGCTTGCTTCGGTCAAAAAAGCAAATACAGCCGAGCTTGCGCAGTATTTCCGTACAAAACGCCTTCCGGGCGATGGCGTTGAGCGAATTTTCGGAATTTAAAAAAGACACGGAATATTGGGAAAAAGAGGAGAATAATCGTGCTTATCCTTATAGGGTTGGCATAAAGTATGCGGTAGGTGCGGCGGTTTTTAGCGTTGCCTCATTCGCCGCAAAATTTATAGGGCGGAAAATTAAGCACTAAAATAATAACCAACGTCACGCTTGGTTACGATATATTCGGGTTTGGCGGAGTTTTCCTCAACCTTCGTACGTAGGCGTTTTATCGTTACGTCCACATTACGCGTATCGCCGTAATGTTCGTACCCCCATACTTTTTCAAGCAGTTCTTCGCGTGCAAAAACCTTATTTGGGTTCGACGCAAGGAACTTGAGAAGCTCAAACTCTTTGTTCGTAAGGTTTACGGCCTCGCCGCCGCGGCGTACCTCTACCTTGCTTAGATCAATTTCAAGGCCGGGGAAGGACAAAACCTGCGGCTCGTTGGGTTTGGCTGCAGCGTAGTTTGCGCGGCGCAGGTTTGCATGGATGCGGGCCAATAACTCACGCTTGGAGAAGGGCTTCGTAACGTAGTCATCCGCACCGAAGTTAAGGCCCAGTACCTTGTCCACCTCGTCAACACGTGCCGTAAGCATAATTATAGGTACTTGGGACTTTTCGCGGATTCTTTTGCATACTTCATAGCCATCCATTTTGGGCATCATAACGTCCAAAATTATAAGCCCCGGTTCTTGGGTTAGGGCTTTGTCCAAGCCGTCCTGCCCGTCGTAGGCGGTGATGGTTTCGTAACCTTCTTTTTTTAAGTTATATTCAATTACATCAACAATCTTCTTTTCATCGTCAACTATTAAGATTTTAGCCATTTATTACATCCTTTTGAACAATAAAGTAAATTCTCTGCTCCGTTTTTGCGGGTGGGTTTTTCATATCTTCGCCAAGGGTTTTTATTACGGATAAACCCGTAACTTCCAGTATCCTCATTAGTTGTCTCACTCCGTACGCGCGTTGGTAGTGTTGTTCCTCAAAACGTTTGTACAATCCATCGTCCAATTTTTTGAAAAATGTGATGTTGTACTCATTAAGCCGTTCTTTTTCGTAATAATAATTTTGCCAGATAAACGCTCCGCCGTTGTCCGCGTCCTCAGCCGCAAATATGTTGTCAGCAAGGATTTTTTTATATTTATAGGGCGACAGCACGTCAAAAATAAACAAACCGCCGTGGTTAAGGTAATTCTTAACAAGAGCAAACGTTTGCATAACGTGTTTTGGGTGGAGTAGATAGTTGAAAACATCGCAACAGCTCACTACCGCGTCCACAGTACCATGTAGCGATAAACGGCGTATATCTTGTTCTATATATAGTGATACAGGGTCTTTTGATTTTGCCACGCTAAGCATTTCGGCGGACTTATCCACACCTATCATGTCAAATCCTTTTGCGGCAAGTTGCCGCGTTATTGTGCCTGTGCCGCAGCCAAGATCCAGTACAAGATTTGGTTTTGCGCTGTAACGCGTGAACGTTTCGGAGTAAAAGTCTGCGATGGCAGCGTAATCTATGTCGGCCATCAATCCGTCGTACAAGGAGGCAAAGCCACTGTATGCTTCCATTATTCTTTGCTTGCGGCGTTGCGGTCGTCCCGCTCACGCTTTGCCATTATACCGCCGATACGGCCGGCCTCACGCGCCGTCAAAGATTTCCAGCCCATATCGTAGACTTTGTCCAAAAGGCCGAGTTCGCCCGCAATTTCGTACTTCATTCTTTCCCTCGCAATTTCGGCAGGAGTTTTTATTTTCATAAATTTCACCTCACCGTATTATTATATACAATTTTAGGGAAAATACAAGAGAATAGTTAAAAATAAAGGTTGGGATGATCGATGAAAAGGTTTTTTTTGTTTACCGTTAATGTAATTAAGAGTTTTTTTCGCCATAACCTGCATATTTATGCGGGGGATATGACGTTTAAACTGTTATTGTCCTTTTTTCCGTTAATGGTTGTGGCTATTGCACTTATCGGTTTTTTAGGGTTGGATGATGAACTGCTTACGGGTTTTGCGTCGGGTATAGCAAGTGTTTTACCGTATGAGGTTACGGAGGTTGCATCCGCGTTCGCGTCCGAGGTTTTGAATGAGGCCACTGCTGCCGGCACAACTGCGATCTTATCGTTTTCAGCCGCGATAGCTCTGTATAACGCGTCCAGCGGTTTTGCGTCTGTGTTGATGGGTATAAACAATTGCTACGGACAGAAAGACACCCGCAGCTTTTTTAAGCGGCGGGTGTTGGGAATACTTTTGGCGTTGATGTTTATCGGCATCGTCGCCCTGGTTATGGCTTTTATGGTGCTGGGAAGCGGTATATGGCGGTTTTTGCTGGCACTTTTGGCGATATTTGCCATTATTGCCTTAATCTATAAAATCGGCAATTGCAAAAAGGTTGGGTTTATTACAGTGCTGCCAGGCACAGCGGTAGCGGCTACTGCCTGGGTCGTGCTGTCCTTTTTGTTTAATGTCTTTGTGAAGAATTTTACCGATTTCGCGGTTTTATACGGATCGCTCGGGTCGGTGTTCGTCATGATAGTATGGTTGAACTTTATTACGATGGCACTTCTTGCGGGCGCGGAGCTTAATGGGCAATTATACCATATATTTGCCGATAAAATTAAGGAAACGCGTAAGCTGGCTTGAGCGGATGCTTACCTATACGCATCTAAAATAAATTTCGTATTGGTTAGTGTGTTCCTATGTTTATTTGGCAAATTTTTACATTTTTTTTAGCAAGTATCCGCAGGCGCAGACGGCTACTGGCTCATAAACT
>WQWB01000076.1 GCA_009785555.1 Defluviitaleaceae bacterium
CCACCGCTCAATCTGCAATAATCTCCGCTGAGCGCGTTTTTGATATATTGGACAATAAAGACGATATGGAAGACCTGCGTGTCGGCAACGTGCTTACGGAGCTTACAGGCTCAATCGAGTTCCAAAATGTATGGTTCGCATACAGCGGGGAGAACTGGGTGCTGAAAGATGTATCCTTCAAGATAGAACCGGGTACGATGAATGCTTTCGTCGGGTCCACGGGTTGCGGCAAGACGACGATAATGTCGCTTATCTCGCGTTTTTATACGATACAGAAAGGCAAAATCCTGCTTGACGGCATAGATACAGCTGAAATTAATCTGCACTCGTTAAGGCGCATGACGGCCGTGGTTATGCAGGATGTATTTCTCTTTACTGGTGACATAAACTACAATATTAGGTTGAATAATGCGGATATCTCGGATGCCGAAGTAGAAATCGCCGCTAAGGCCGCCAATTGCCATGAGATGATAAAGGCTTTCCCCAAAGGTTATGAGCAAATGGTTGCAGAGCGTGGTTCGGATTTCTCCCTTGGGCAGAGGCAGCTTATCTCTTTCGCCCGCGCCGTCGCTGCATCGCCGCGCTTGCTTATTTTGGACGAGGCCACGGCAAGTATCGACAGCGAAACAGAGAAGGCCCTGCAGGACGGGCTGGATAAATATGCAAAGGGCAAGACGCTTATCGTCATCGCTCACCGTATTTCTACGATTATTAACTCAGACAATATTTTCGTTATGGATAAGGGTGAGATCGTAGAGCGCGGTACACATAATGAGCTTGTGCAAGTCGAGGATGGGATTTACAAAAAGCTGCATACTTTGTCGCAGACGGCACAACTGTAGGGACGAACTTTGTTCGCCAATTAAGCGCACCGCTTGAGCGTCATTGCGGCTCGTTTGCCTCTTGATCAGTAATCTCATGTTGTAACGGGGGAATTAAAATGGTTATATGCAAACCCTGTTTCGCCTTTGAGGCATTATCGGCGATCTCTATACGGAATGCGGCGAATGCCGGCAAAATCCGAAGCTGCATCCCCCTTGTAAAGGAGAGGATGGATGAGTATTTTAGTGGTATGGAAATCTACGCAAGCAATCATTACTTTAACCTGCTTTCCGCTCACTTCTCGTTTGAAGAAATTGAAAAACTTGATTTGGTCGGATTCAATAAAGTCTTCCCCGAATGCCTTAAGGGAGAAAATTACGATAAGCTGTATCTGGATTGCCTGAAAATTCTTAATAATATGGATTTTACGGCTTTGTGGGATAAACATATCATGCCGTTTTTGCAGGAACAGTGTGCTGCATATAATGCTTTGTTTAAAGATGCGAAGACTACATCTGTCTTTTCTGATGTCCAAAGGATAAAACCAAATGAAGAAATCGGCGATGTAACGATTTATCTGACATATTTTAGTTTTCCCATAAGCTTCCGATTGTCGGATAGATGCTATCTAACAAGCCACGCCGGAACCAATGGTATAAATGCAAATGATATATTGTCAACGTTTGCCCATGAGTTAATCCATGGTTTTTCAAATGAAGCGTTACGCGGTAAGTATTTACAAGCCATTGAAAATGACATGTTTTTAGCAAAAACGAAGGATGTCCTTTTTTATAAGGTAGGCTCGCCCAGCGCAGAAGAGGAGTTTGTTGTTGCCCTGGAATACTTTATATCATATAAAAACGGGTTGTTTACGAAAGATGAGTTATATGGGCATATATTCAATCACTACAACCATTGTATGCCGCTGGCTGTTATCGTATTTGACGAGTTGGTAAAATACGGTAAGATCCCGGCGGATGTAAATACATGGATCCTTAAGTTGTTTGAAGATGGTGTTATACGGAATGGCGGCATTGAAGGCAGGGTAAACCAAATCCTACCCGGGTATTCAAACAAATTTAAGGAAGTATGGGTAGATAAACTATCGTAGGGGCGAACTTTGTTCGCCAAAACACATATAGGCGAAAGGAATTGTATGGTTTTTTTGAAAATAGTATGTGACAGAAGAGATATATATTGGAATTGGAACTCCGAGATTTAAACTTTGGTTGGGAGGGGTAAAAATAATTATCCTAAAAGAAATTACTGAGGACAATTTCTACGACTGTATAGAATTGCAACAATCCTGCAAATTCGTGGAATCAGCCGTTGCCATCGTGGCGGATGCGTATGTTACACGCAATTATATGACGCCATACGCGCTCTGCCATAATGATGATGTTGTCGGCTTGGTTTCTGTACGCAATGAACCGGCTGAACATACGAAAAATTACGCCTTCACCGAGTTCTTTATCGCCGACAATTATCGCGGGCAAGGCCACGGACGGGCAGCGGTCATGGCGCTTCTAGCAAAACTTAAGGGCGAAAACGGCTTCGTTTCTGCTCGCATCTGCGTGGATGTGGAGAACGAAGACGCGTTGGCGTTCTTTAAGAAATGTGGATTTACCGAGGACGGTATAGCTCCATGGAATGATAGGTATATTGACTTATCATACAGCCTTCAATAAATATTTTAACCGCGAAAGTAAATCGCGGGCAGAAGTGTAGTGCCGCAAAAACGCGTAAAGAGGTGAAGATGAATGCAATGTTGGCGTAATGTTCTGCTTACAGATTCAGGTTTTTATTTTAACAATAAATTAGGCAAACCCTTAGATCCGCTGATAAATTGTTTGCAAGCTATGCTGAAAAAGCCGTTCGCAGAGGCAAAGGTATTGTTTATCCCAACGGCGGCAATGGAAAATGAACGGAAGGCAAAGGAAATTACCGAAAGGCTAACGAGTGAGTTGCTGGCTATGGGCTTTATAGTCAATAACATTACAATACATGATATTGATGGTTCTTTGACGGTAAATGACGCAATGCAGTTTGACATTATTTATATAACCGGAGGCAAAACGCCATATCTTGCCGAGCGTGTCCGTGCGTCCGGTTTTGATGAAATTATTGAAGGGATGATATACGCAAATAAAGTGTATATAGGTATGAGTGCCGGCTCTGCTCTGCTTGCATCTCATTTTAACGCGAATGATGCCGGCAACCAAAAATTTGTCGGGCTTGGGTTTCTTAACGCTTATATATCTGTCCATTGCGGCGATACGCCTATACGTGAAGATTTGCCTCTGCCGCATATTGCTCTTAAGGAAAACCAAGCAATAGAGCTGTTTTGGAACGGATATAAATTAATTGACGGCAACTTGCAATATATAAATTAGCAAATGCCATTGAATAAACAACTCTACCCAAACATAAACTTATCATGGACTAGATGTTTGATTTGGAGTTGATAGATTGCGAAAAAAAGGCAGAAGAATTGTTGAGGCTTTGGAGCTTCCTAAAGAAGTTGTTTTTAACTTACCAATTATACAGGCTTTAGGTGCGGAAGACGTAAGCATTACTAATTATAAAAGTCTTATGGAAATAGGAACGGAGCGAGTGCGCATTAACACCGCGGATGGGCAGGTTGTTTTTACTGGAAAAAAACTCATACTAAAGCACGTAACCTCGGAAAGTATTACGGTCTCCGGCGATATCGATTCCATAGAGTTTGTGAGGTAACCCGTTATGTTGCTTGCACTGCATAAATTTTTCCGAGGCTACGTTACGATGGAAGTAAGGGGTTTCGCCATCCCGCGGTTCATAAATTTAATTTTACATAAAAACATCTATATATGGAACCTTTATGAGGATGAGGGGCAGGGGCGTACGTTCTTTAACTGCTCAATAAAAGCATTCCGCCTTCTCCACCCGGCCGCTAAGAAGAGCGGCGTGCGCCTGCGTATACGCAGAAAGCAAGGCCTGCCGTTTATACTCCATAAAAACCGGCGGCGCAAGCCCTGGATAATCGGCGCGGCGTTGTTTATGGCATTGTTTATGTTTCTGTCATCTTTTGTGTGGCTGGTTGAAATTACAGGTAATGATACCATAGGAAGCGAAGATTTACGGATTGTTCTGCAGCAACAGGGTGTTGCCCCCGGTCTGTTCCGCCGCCGTATATCGCCGAGGGAAGTAGAGGGTGCTGTAATGGCCGCTTTCACTAATATTTCATACGCAAATGTTACGATACACGGCACGCGCGCGGTATTATCCGTCGTGGAAACGATACGCCCGCCGCAGATATCTGTGGACCGAGGTATCCCGGCGGATGTTATAGCCGCGAAGGATGGTATTATACATGATATGGCGACGGAGGCTGGCCGTCCACTTGTACGACCTGGCGATGTGGTCGCCGCTGGGGATGTCCTCGTCTCCGGCGAATTGCGCGTAGGCACGGACTACGGTGAGGTACACAGCTATTTCGTCCATGCCGAGGCGCGTGTTACGGCACGCAGATACGTTGAGTATATCTTCGATGTTCCTCTATATTTTACCAGCAAAAATTTTACTGGAAATCAGATGCGGAATTATGGTATAATAGTATTTAATACAAAGATTTACTTGGAAAACGCACCCAGCCCATTTATAAACTATGAGCTTAGCCACAGCGAGAGCCGTATGTCCTTTGGGCGCAACCATCCGATGCCGTTTGCATTCTTCTATGATATTTTCCGCGAGTTTATCCCGGAGACAGAAGAGCGCACGGTGGACGAGGCTCTGATAATGGGGCAGACGATCATAACGTCGCGCCTTAACCGGGAGCTTGGTGAAGGTAGTTTTGAGGTTTTGAATATAGAGATGGCTTACGAGGAAACTGACGAAAATGTTAGGGTTACGGCAGTTATTACGATTTTGGAAGTTATCAGCATGCAGAGGGAGATTGTGCCGGAGATTGAGGCCGTGCCGGGGGAGTAGTAAATGAATATTGTATCGATGTAAATAATAATGGCTGTTAGATTTTTACAAAATAAAGACAATTAGCAATTTGGAGGAAATTTAATTTTGAGTTCACAAACGATAACGGCACCGGAAAATATATATATAACCGAGCTTTTCGGCAGCCTTGACAGCAACATCCGTAGGATAGAGCACGCTTTTGGCGTAAATATCACAAACCGCGGCGGTGACATCTCCGTAAGCGGTGAAAGCGATGAGAACGTCAAAGCCGCGGCATCCGTTATAAAAAGCCTTGTCCGCACTTTGCAAAAAGGTGAGGAGTTGGATGACCAACGCCTAGGCTACCTTATCGCAACCGGGCGCGAGGATTTAGACAGCCTGCAGTCCGCCGTTGACTTGACTGACGATACGGTCTGTATGACGTTCTCAGGCAAGCCGATACGCGCACGTACACTAGGGCAAAAAAAATATATAGACCTTATCCGCAAAAATACGGTAATTTTCAGTGTTGGCCCGGCTGGTACGGGCAAGACGTATCTGTCCATGGCGATGGCCGTCGCGTCGTTTAAACGCGGCGAGGTTGCCCGTATTATCCTTACGCGCCCAGCGATAGAAGCCGGAGAAAAATTGGGCTTTCTGCCCGGCGACATGCAGCAGAAGGTTGACCCGTACCTACGCCCATTGTATGACGCGCTTAACGACATTATGGGTGCGGAGACACATGCGAAGAATACGGAGAAACAGGCAATCGAGGTAGCTCCATTGGCCTATATGCGCGGCCGTACGCTGGACAACGCATTCATCGTGCTTGACGAGGCGCAGAACACCACGCCGGAGCAGATGAAGATGTTCCTTACCCGTATAGGTTATGGCTCGAAGTGTATCATAACGGGCGACATAACGCAGATAGACTTGCCGGATGGCAAGAAATCCGGCCTTATCGAGGCGGTTAAACTCCTAAAAAATATCGAGGGTATTGGCATTTCCATGCTTACGAACAAGGATGTCGTGCGTCATCCCCTCGTGCAGAAAATCATTAATGCCTACGACGCTCGCGACGCCAAGATCAAAAAGGCAAAACTATTGAAGCAGGAATCTAGAGGGATGTAATTGGACTTTATCGGAAATATCCGTGAGGTAGCTATAATTGCCGTAATAATTTTCGCCGCCATACCTATTATCCTCAGCCTTGGAAAATTATTATGGAACAGGTTGTATTCCGCCGTCACCCCTGTTGAAGAGGTCGTTGCCACCGTCATTTCCCGCCGCATTGAGGTAAAGGACAGCGACGGAAAGCCCGTTACGGCGTATTACCTCACATTCAGCCGTGCGCAAGATGAGATAGGGATTGCATTTGATATTAGGGTAGAGTACGAAATAAGCGCGGAGATATATGCAACGCATATTTGCGGGGATACTGGGATGCTGAGTTTACGAAGGGGAAAGTTTATTTCTTTTGACAGGGAATTAAAGACGAGGTAAATTAGGTATAAAATGCTAAAGAGAAAAAGAATCAACCCAACCAGAGCAAGGCGAATGTTTAACGCCGTTTTTATAAGCGTAGCGTTTTTGTTCAGCCTTATGGCCGTGCTTACGGGTAATTATGTGGACGTTGCGTTTAACCTGCAGCCCGGTCAGCTTTCGCCGCGGCGCATTCAGTCGCCGCGCGACACGGTTAATTTGCCTGCGACTTTGGCAAAGCGCGCCGCAGCCGAAGCTGAGGTGCGCGCGGCGACAGCCGTGAATCCGCCTATTATCCGTGATGAAACCGTAACCGCTTACGCACTTGGCGTCTTGCAGGCTTTCTTTGAAGAAGTCGAAGTATTGCGCCAGCGTCACAACCCGATTTTTGATCCTGTCCTTGGAGAAATGCCGGAAGCCGTGCCAATAGCCTATATGGACGGGGCGGATCTTCGCGTGCCAACGCCGGATGAGGCGCAGCTGGCGTTTTTGGTGGCATCACCGAGCTATGTTTACGTCGAGTTTAGGGAGTACGTATTAAGTATCGTTACGGAACGCTTAATGGCCGTTGGCGGTATCGTCGAAGAACACCTGCCAGGCGTACGTGATTCCGTCATAGCGGAAATTAACCTGTTGGACAATTGGGCGGAAGAAGCAAAGCAAGTTGCGCATAGTCTTATAATCGCCACCTTAACGGCGAATATGGTTATTGATTATGAAAATATAGAGACTCAAATCGCAAACGCCATATCAGCCGTCGAATCTATAATTATCCTGCGCGGGCAAGACATCGTGCTTGAAGGCGCATTTATTACGGATGAAATCTACGAGGTGCTTGTCAGCCTCGGCCTGGTGCAGGGGCGTCTGGCTGAGCTTGTCGGCACCGTTTTTGGTGCGATAATCACCGTAGCTGCCGTATTTATTATAGGTATTATGTATATTGTTACGGCATACAGAAAGCTGATGATGGACAGGAAGAATGTGGTGCTCTTGTTCACCCTTTTCATGCTGACTATACTTGGAGCGTACATGCTTCCAGCCGTCAGTTTCGTTTTCGTACCCATCATCCTCTTCACTATGCTTGCGTCTATTTTGCTTGATAAGAGCCTAGCTATCGCTTTTTGTATTTGGGTAAGTATAATCTGCGCGGGTATTACGATCGGTGATATCCGCTTTGTCATATACTTCATGCTAACCGGTATTTTTTCCGCCATAATGTCGCGTATGATTATTGAACGGAGCAAGATGCTCAGCGTTACAGTTCTTGTCAGCGCGTTTAGCTTTTTGGCCGTACTTGCTGTCTTCCTCCTGTCCGAGCGCGCTCCAAGCCGTGAGATGTGGGATACGGCTGCGTTTGCCGCCATCGTTGGCCTTGTATCCATCGTGTTC
>WQWB01000077.1 GCA_009785555.1 Defluviitaleaceae bacterium
ATAAAGCTTTCTCCCTCTATAAACTCCTTAACGAGGCTGATAACGATATCGTCCGGAACGAGGTTACCGTCTTTCATTAGGCTACAGGCTGTAACGCCGATTTCGTCTCCGGCGGCTATATGCTCTCGCAATAAGTCGCCGGAGGAAATGTGCGGTATACTAAGCCTTGCGGCCAATAGTTTTGCCTGCGTACCCTTACCTGCGCCTGGCGCGCCGATAACAACGAGTTTAAGCGGTTTCTTCGACATTTTGTGGAAACTCCTATACGCTTAATTATGATAGAAATCCTTTGTAGTGGCGTGTGAGGAGCTGTGACTCCATTTGTTTCACAAGCTCAAGGCCAACGCCGACAACGATGAGGAGAGTAGTGCCGCCGAAACCGACGCGTATAGCGTAGAATGAGCCTTCTCCGAAGAATTCGTATCTGCCGCCGTCTACCGCGGCGCGGATAAAGCCCGTAATCCACTCAAATAGAATGGGGATAAGCGCAACAGCTGAATAGAAACATGCGCCGATCCAGGATAGACGGTTTACCGTGCGTGCGATATAATCGCGTGTGGGTGCGCCGGAGCGAACGCCAGGTATGGCACCGCCGTTTTTCTTTAAATTCTCTGCCATTTCTGCCGGGTTAACGGAGAAGGAGGTGTAGAAGAAAGTAAAGCAGAAGATTAATATTACGTATATAAGTGCGCCTGTTGGTGTACTCATATGGAAGAACCTAATTACGCCATCACCGATCGCGTTGGGGAAGAAGTTATTGATAAGCATGGGTAGGCCAAGCATGGAGCTTGCGAAAATGATGGACATAACGCCGGCGATGTTGACTTTTACGGGGATGTGAGACGTCTGGCCGCCGTAAAGCTGTTTGCCAACCATTTTTTTGCTGTACTGTACTGGTATTTTGCGTTCACCCTCTTGGATAAGCACTGCAAAAGCAATGATAAATACAAAGGATGCTACGATCAAAAGTACGAGTAACAAACTTACCCAGTTAATATTTGCTTGATCCCAGAGGTAGATAAGGCCACCTGGGAGTGCCGCAAGTATATTTGCGGTAATGATGAAGGACGTGCCGTTACCAATGCCTTTTTCAGTGATAAGTTCCGCAATCCACATAATGAACATCGTACCTGTTACGATTGCGCCTACGGAAACCATCCATACGAAGAAGTTGTTATACCCTGGCAGGAACCCGTCTCCGACGGATAAGCCGTAAACGGTTGCCGTACCTTGGACAAACGCCAAACCGATAGCGGAGACGCGCGTGATTTGGTTAATCTTCTTACGGCCCTCTTCGCCTTCCTTTTTCATGCGTTCAAGCGCGGGGATGGCGACGGTGAGGAGCTGCATGATAATTGATGCGGTAATGTACGGCTGTATGCCCATGGCAAAAATCGTGCCTGGATTACCGCCGATAAGCATCATTATCAGAACCATTGGAGCGTCTGTATCAGTGTAGATCGGCGCGACGCCGGGAAGCATAATAACCGTACCGATGCGGTAAACTGCCAACATCAATATGATGAAGAACAGCTTTTTGCGGATTTCGGGGACTTTCCAGGAATTACGGAAAATGCTGAGCATTATACCACCTCTGCCCTTCCTCCTGCGGCTTCAATCTTTTCTTTGGCAGATGCGCTGAAGTAGTTTACTTTAACGGTCAACTTCTTGCCAAGCTCGCCGTTGCCTAAGATTTTAACGCCGTCACGCGGGTTGGACACGAGGCCTTTGGATTGAAGTGCCAAGATATCTACCACTGAACCCGCTTCAAATACATCTAAATTGTGGATGTTGATGTGAACGATGTCTTTTGCATTTCTGTTTTTAAAGCCACGCTTGGGTATGCGGCGGAAAAGTGGAAACTGGCCGCCCTCATGCGTGGGGTATGCACGGCGTTTTCCCGCACGTGCGCCTTGGCCTTTGTGGCCGCGGCCGGCTGTTTTGCCTGCGCCGGAACCATGCCCACGGCCAACGCGGAAGGTTTTAAACTTTGAACCTTCTGCCGGTTTTAATTCGCCTAATCTCATTTATTTTACCTCCTGGCCAAGGTTTGCCATTGGTTCTACGTGTACTAAATGGCGTACACGGTGAATCATGCCGCGAATTGCGTCGTTATCCTGTTGTATAACGTATTGGTGCAGTTTGCGAAGCCCAAGAGCCTCTACGGTAGCGCGTTGCTTGGGGATTGCGCCTATCGCGGATTTTTTGAGAGTTATCTTAAGCATATTCATTATGACACTTCCTCTATCTTTTTACCGCGAAGTGACGCTGTCTTTGCCGGGTTTTTGATGTTTTCAAGCCCTTCAAGTGTGGCGTTAACAACGTTTCGCTTATTTGCTGAGCCAAGACTTTTGCATACTATATTTCTTATGCCAGCCATTTCCATTACGTCGCGCATTGCGCCGCCAGCGATAACGCCGGTACCTTCGCCCGCGGGCTTAAGCATAACGCTTGCTGCACCGAAACGGCCGACAGTTTCGTGGAAAATACTGTCGTTTTGGTCTCTCTCAATGTAGATAAGATGCTTTGCAGCGTCTTCACGGCCTTTGCGGATGGCTTCCTGCACCTCTCTGGCTTTACCAAGGCCAACACCTACATGCCCGTTACCGTCACCAACGACGACAACTGCCGCAAAAGTTCTCTTATTTTCGCCCTTTGTAACTTTGGTTACCGGTTTGTTTTCAACAACCTTTTCTTTAAGTTCAAGGACTGTATGGTCTATTTTCTTTTTCACAGGCTACCTCCTCCTCTTAGAATATAAGTCCGCCTTCTCTTGCAGCGTCTGCTAAGGCTTTTACCTTACCGTGGTAAAGGTATCCGCCGCGGTCAAAAACAACTTCTTTTATGCCGACGGCATCTGCTTTTTTAGCTATAGCTAAGCCAACTGCTTTTGCGGCTTCAATGTTAGATGTGTTTTTAAGGGAACTTGCGATTTCCTTTTCCATTGTGGAAGCGGCTGCAAGCGTGATGCCTTTGTTATCATCTATAATTTGAGCGTAAATGTGCAGGTTGGAGCGGAATACACATAGTCTAGGCCGATCAGAGGTGCCGGATAATTTCTTGCGTATACGCAAATGACGTTTAAGTCTTGTATCATTACGATTTGCTTTCTTAATCACTTATCCTCACCCCTCCTATTTCTTACCGGCTTTGCCGGCTTTGCGAATAATGTGTTCACCATGATATCTAACACCCTTGCCTTTGTAGGGTTCGGGCGGACGTTTAGCGCGGATCTCGGCGGCATATTGGCCGATTTTTTCTTTATCAACACCGCTGACGATGATACGTGTCGCCGTTTCGCATGTGCTTTCTACGCCTTCCGGGTCTATCATAATAACAGGGTGGGAGTAACCAAGAAGGAGTGTGAGTTTATTGCCCTCTTTGGATGCTCTGTAACCTGTGCCAACGATATCAAGCGTTTTTGAGAAGCCGTTTGTAACGCCTTCAACCATATTGAATATTAACATCCGGGTTAAACCGTGGAATGCCTTGTTTTGTTTAGTGTCATCGGGACGCCGTATCACGATTTCCCCGGCCTCAACTGCGATGTTCATGCCGTCCGGAAGTTTACGGGTAAGAGTACCCTTAGGGCCTTTAACAGTAACCGTGTTATCCGGTTTGCAATCAAATACAACGCCGGCAGGTACTGTAATTGGCATTTTTCCAACTCTCGACATGTTCTGCACCTCTTTCTATATTTATTTAATCTAATTACCAGATAAGCGCGATTACTTCGCCGCCAACGCCAAGGTTTCTGGCTTCGCGGTCTGTAACAATGCCTTTGTTTGTGGATATTATAGCCATGCCGATTCCGTTAAGCACACGGGGCACGTCACCGACTTGCGCGTACACGCGAAGACCGGGTTTGGACACGCGCTTTAAGCCGCTGATTACGCGTTCGCCTCTGTTGAGGGCATCTCTGCCGTATTTTAAAGACATGCGCATGGTTTTGATTACACCGTCTTCAATAATTTCATATGATTTAACATATCCTTCTTTTACCAAGATATCGGCAATCGCTACTTTGGTTTTGGAAGAGGGGATGTCAACCGTTGCATGTTTTTGGGAGTTCGCGTTGCGAATCCTTGTCAACATATCAGCAATAGGATCACTCATTGCCATTTGTGTGTTCTCCTTTCATTACGTAGGGGTGAAGTATATTCGCCACCCAGGCGCACACAGTGCGCCCCTACTACCAGCTAGACTTTCTAACGCCGGGGATTTGCCCTTTGTAGGCAAGTTCGCGGAAGCAAATACGACAGATGCCGAACTTGCGGAGAGTGCCGTGCGGACGCCCGCAGATTTTACAACGGCTGTACGCGCGAACGGCAAATTTAGGTTTTCTTTGTGATTTTACGATCAAAGATGTTCTTGCCATTATTCGCCACTTTCCTTTCTGAAAGGCATTCCGAAGAGGTTTAAAAGTTCTTTTGCTTCTTCATCTGTTTTAGCCGTAGTAACGACGATAATGTCCATACCGCGGATTTTATCAATTTTATCATATTGGATTTCAGGGAAGATGATTTGCTCTTTAACGCCTAAGGCATAGTTACCACGCCCATCAAAGGAGTTAGCAGACACGCCGCGGAAGTCACGTACGCGGGGGAGAGCGATGTTTATAAGCCTATCGGCAAAACTAAACATTTTCTCGCCGCGGAGAGTGACCTTAACACCAACATTCATTCCAGCACGAAGCTTAAAGTTTGAAATAGATTTCTTGGCTTTGGTAGCCACTGCTTTTTGACCGGTGATAATTCCGAGGTCGTTTATCGCGTTGTCGATAACTTTTGCGTTATCTTTAGCTTCACCCATACCGATGTTTAAAACAATCTTTTCAATTTTAGGCACAGCCATTTTATTGGTGTAGCCAAACTTCTGCATCATGGCTGGAACGACTTCCCTGTCATATATCTCTTGCATTCTGTGCATTGTGTTTATCCTTTCTGCTTAAAAGGTTTTGCTCTTAAGCTCGGAACGCCTAAGGTCGTTCCCTACGGAATTAGTCTATAACCTTGCCGGTTGCCTTGGCAACGCGGTATTTTACGTTCACCATGCGCCCATCAACCTCTTTGCGTTCGACGGTGAAGCCGACGCGTGTAGGCTTGCCGTCGTGAAGAAGCATAACGTTGGAGACGTGGATAGGTGCTTCTTTCTTAATGAGGCCGCCTTGGGGGAACTGCGCGTTTTTCTTTTGATGTTTCGTTATCATGTTGCGGCCTTCCACGATTACGCGGGAGGCTTTTTTGTCAACAAGAAGGATTTTGCCTTCCGCACCCTTTTCCTTGCCGGCGATGATAACAACCTTGTCACCACGCTTTAAGCGGAAGTGAACGTCTTTTTTGATTTCTTTAGCCATAAGTTTACAGCACCTCCGGCGCAAGGGATAAAATCTTCATGTATTGCTTTTCGCGTAACTCTCTGGCTACTGGGCCAAAGATACGCGTACCACGCGGGTTTTTATCCTCTTTAATTATAACTGCTGCATTGTCGTCAAACCTTACATACGATCCATCTGGACGTGAAATGATCTTTTTAGTGCGAACGACAACGGCGTGAACTACTTCACCCTTTTTTACCACGCCTCCGGGTGTGGCGGATTTAACTGAGGCGACGATAACATCGCCAACGCCGGCGTAGCGGCGCATAGAACCGCCAAGGGCGCGTATACACATAAGCTCTTTGGCACCCGAGTTATCTGCGGCTACCAATCTTGATTGTTGCTGTATCATTTTAAGTGCCTCCGTTTTATAAAGCAGGCGAACAGAGTTCGCCCCTACTTGGCTTTTTCTAAGACTTCTACTAAGCGCCAGCGTTTTGTCTTGGAAAGCGGCCTTGTTTCCATAATAAGCACGCGATCACCTTCGCCGCATTCGTTCGCTTCGTCATGAGCCTTGCATTTATAGGTTTGCTTAACAATTTTTTTATAAAGCGGATGACGGATACTTTCTTCTATAGCAACTGTGATGGTTTTGTCCATTTTGCTGCTAACAACCATGCCAATCCGCGTTTTTCTCATATTTCTTTCAGTAACATTAGCTACCATGTGTCGGAACTCCTCCTATTTACAGGCCAATTACAAGCCAATCGCTCTTTGTGTTTGAATTGTTTTGATGCGAGCGATATTTTTGCGTACTTCATTAATACGCGCGGTGTTCTCCAGCTGGCTGGTTGCATTTTGGAAGCGAAGGTTGAACAGTTCTTTTTTTGCGTCAACCAATGCTTGAGCCAGCTCTTCGTTTGATATAGCGCGGATTTCTTCTAAATATCTTTTACTCTTCAATTACGCCACCCCCATTTTCAAAGGACTTACCCGCTTCTTGTGCATCAACGAGCTTATCCAGGTCGGCTTTTGACATAACCTTGCATTTGCACGGTAATTTATGTGTTGCGCGTCGAAGCGCTTCACGTGCTAGCTCTTCAGATACACCGGCTATTTCGAACATTACGCGGCCGGGTTTAACGACGGACACCCAATATTCGGGTGAACCCTTACCGGAACCCATCCGTGTTTCAGCAGGCTTTGCGGTAACTGGCTTATCTGGGAAGATTTTTATCCATACGTTACCGCCACGCTTAATATGCCTTGTCATTGTAATACGCGCGGACTCTATTTGATTAGACGTAACCCAAGACGATTCCTGTGCGACGATGCCGTATTCTCCGTAGACGATACGGTTGCCGCGCATTGCACGACCCTTCATGCGGCCGCGGAATTGCTTGCGGTGTTTAGTCCTTTTTGGCATTAACATAGTCTCTTAAACTCCTTTACATAAACTTGCTGAGCCGCAAATTACGCTTCACTCTGTACTGCCGGTGCAGCTGCCGCCGGTGCTGGTCTACGTTCGCCTCTGTTGTCGGGGCGACGGTCGTTCCTTGGGCGGTCGTTACGGTTATCGTTGCGGCGCGGAGATCTTTCGCCAGGCCGATCGCCTCTTGGTGGCCTATCTCCGCGGTTTCTATCGTCACGTCTTGGTTCTCTCGGAGGTCTGGGCGGATCTTTTCTGTCGCCTTCTTTGCGGCTGAAAACCTCGCCGCGGTAGATCCATACCTTAATACCTAATTTGCCGGCAGGTGTATTCGCTTCGGCAAAGCCGTAACAAATATCCGCGCGTAAAGTTTGGAGAGGTACCGTACCTTCATAGAAGGTATCGTGTGATGCGATTTCGCGACCGCCGATACGGCCAGAAAGCGTGGTCTTGATGCCGAGTGCGCCCATTTTCATGGTTTTCGTCATCGCTCCGCGCATTGCTCGGCGGCTCGTTGTACGGTTTTCAAGTTGCTTGGCGATATCTTCCGCAACCAATTGGCCATTAA
>WQWB01000078.1 GCA_009785555.1 Defluviitaleaceae bacterium
ATCTTTGCCGCCAAATTTCGTAATGCATTCGGAGGTGCTGATATTCGGCGCACGCTTTACGATGACGGATGGTGGAGTGGCTCCGATAACGGGCGACTATTTCTCTTTCGTGCTTTCTTTAAGCTCTGCCGAAGAGGTTAGGGCTGTTTTTGGCAAGCTATCCAACGGCGGAAGGATTGTTGGGGCATTGGCTCCGCAGTTTTGGGCCGACCTATGTGGCGACGTGCAGGATCGTTTTGGGATACATTGGCATATCTGCACAAGCAGTTAAATTAAACTGGGCGCGGCGAACACGGTTCACCCAACGATATAACAAGCGATCAGAATACATGGTATAATTTAGCTAAAATGGCTCATACTAGTAGCACTAATCTATGTGAGGTGTGCTGGTATGGATTATAAAAAATTAAACACATATCTTGGCCTTGGTTTAATACTGACATCCGTCGCCATGATTATTTTTGCGTTTTCCTTGCTACGCCCCGGGTCGCTTGGCGCGTATATACTAAAGACGCAGCAGTTTATCAGTGAAGCGGATAGGCATAGAAACTCCGTAGAATCTTCATACACGGTTAATTTTGAGTTTACAGAGAATACGCCTGCGAACGTGCCGCTGTTTATACCCATTTACGAGCCTATCAGTTTTACGTATGCCGCTTCGCTTGTTGAAGTTTTTGGCATAGGTGACGAGGTGTATATATGTGAGGATGGAGACGCCGCATGGTTCGTATTCCGCGGGACGGCGGGCGAACTGCATGTTAATAAGTTTTACAACAGAATTTTTGCCATTTGGAGCGATTCACATTTTACGGATGTAAATCATGCCACACGTTCTGCCGTTCGCCGAGATGAGCCGTTAAATGAGTCGGCCGCAACGGCGGCGGCTGTAAATCATATCATAGGTAAAAATCTGCCTTTTGAGTACGCCGAATCGTTTGTATCCACGGTTGATGACGGCTTCCATATTGTGTTTTATAGCAAACGCGAAGGTATATTAAACCGCGATCATACCGTGCGCGTATCCTTGGATATTTATGGCAATCTGCTTTACTTAGACTATTATCACCTTGAATATGAGCGCATAGCCAGTGTAGGCATAATATCAAAGCGTGATGCGTTCTACCGTCTGCCTGTGCTTGATTATGAAAACAACGTGCAGGCAACCCTGCGGCGCGGCGTTTTGGTATACAAGTTTGTGGATAGCATCTTGCAACCAATGTATCTTTTTGAGGGTTATATTTACGAAAACGGTGAGGCACACCCGTTTGCGTATTACGTACCGGCGTCGGATTTTAATTAGTTTCCCATAAAAACCCGGCAACTCGATAAAGCAGGCAACTATCCGCCATATAGCCGCTTACATTAATACGATTTAAATTAATAAGCGTTTCCGGGGCGTAACGCTTGACCGCACTTACGCCCGATACCGTACCTATGGTTGCGCGGTATCCAGAATTTAAAAGCACCTGCTCAACTGTCTGGCATCCAATGCCAAACGGGTAAACGAAGACATATGGTCTATCCCCGAAATAAAATCTGAAGTATTCGTGCTGTATCTTTAAATCCTGTTCGATTGCGTAAATAAAATCGCCGACATATTCGCCTTCCAGCATCACCATACCAACACGCCCGATCGTTACGCCGGGTGCGCCGTGCATCGCCCATGAATGGTTTGCAAAATCCACAAGGCCGGACTTGTGCATCTCCGTTGCCTGCGCCCATGTAAAGTGTGGAAGGCTTGGCCTACCCATGTACGTATACTCGCCGCGGCGGCTGCCTATTAAACCGATCGTTGCGGGTACGTTAAGATCTAAGAGGACGGGGAAGGCCAACTCAAAGTTACATAGATACCCATCGTCGATAGTGACGATAAACGGGTTTTGCGGTAAATCTCCCCCATTTACGAAATTGATAAGCTGTGTAAATGTAATGGGGTTAAACCCAGCGTCAAGCATAGTCTGCAGATGGGCGCGAAATTGATCCTGCGTAACTGTCATGTACGAAATCTCGCTTTCGTCGGCCGTAAACGCATGGAACATGAGGATGGGTATGCGTACCTGCACTGCCTCTTCATTTCGGCCGCCAGTGATGACCGGTATCAAAATAACGCCGGACACGACAATAAGTGCCGCCGTAAGCAAAAAGGTTAATGATCGTTTGTTCATATTTACGCCTGCCCTCAATTCCAATTTAAAACAAATCCCCCGGAAACGATTGCGCCGGGGGATTTGTTTATCTTAACTTCTTAAACTGATTTTTAATCTAAAACCTATAAAACCCAGCGATACTTTGTGTGGTAAAACACGTTCGCGTCCGTTTCTGTGTTGCCTTATTATACGGCTTTTAAGATTAAAATACGTATTAATTATATCTTCTCTTTCTTGCAGCTTCCGATTTTTTCTTTCTACGGACGCTGGGTTTGTCGTAATGCTCGCGGCGGCGAACCTCGCCTAAAATACCCGCTTGAGCGCAACTTCTCTTAAAACGTTTCAACGCACTGTCAAAGGATTCGTTTTCCTTTATTCTGACTTCCGACATCTAAATCCCTCCCTCCGCACGCTGATTGCTGTTTATAGCCGCTTCATAAAGATTATTTGGATAATTTTTATGAAACCCGCATGACCACGCAGTTACGGCTATCCGTACTAGGTGGAATTGCTCTAATTCATAAATCTAGCTTGCTAATAAACGATTATACACAATTCTTTCGCTAAAGTCAATACTTTCAAAAAAAGATTTTCTAATTTTTAGTGTTAGAAAGTAAGGAGTTGGAAAATACGGGCCAAGTTGGAGTGAGTGCGACGCATTCCAACTTGGCCCGTGACGATATCATGCCATATGCATACGGCAAATTTTAATATAACGGATACTTAGCCGCAAGTTCGGTTACACGTGTTTTGGCGGTATCTTTGTACCCGTTAAAATCTTTTAATGTATTGGCTATGATGTCAGCCAACGTGCACATGTCGGCTTCTACCATACCACGCGTGGTTACGGCTGGAGTGCCGAGGCGAATGCCGCTGCCCAAGCGTGGACTCAACTTTTCAAACGGTATCGTGTTTTTGTTGCAAGTTATGTGCACTTTGTCAAGCATCTGTTCAGCTTCTGCGCCGTTTACGCTAAGCGGCGTAACGTCAACAAGCATTTTGTGCGTGTCCGTACCGCCGGAAACCATACGCATACCGCGTTCCTTAAGGCCGCTTGCGAGAGCCTTTGCGTTGGCTACGACTTGTTTTTGGTACTCGGTAAAGCTGGGTTGGAGCGCCTCAAGGAAGGATACTGCCTTAGCCGCGATAACGTGCATAAGCGGGCCGCCCTGTATGCCGGGGAAGACGGCGGAATCAATTTTTTTAGCCCATTTGGTTTTGCAAAGTATAAGGCCGCCGCGTGGGCCTCGAAGGGTTTTATGCGTGGTCGTCGTCACGAAGTCCGCGTAGGGCACGGGGCTTTGGTGCAGGCCGGCAGCAACGAGCCCTGCGATATGCGCCATATCCACCATGAAGATTGCGCCAACTTCCTGCGCTATTTCGGCAAACTTTGCGAAATCAATTTCGCGGGGGTACGCGGACGCGCCGGCGAGTATGAGTTTGGGTTTATGTTCAAGCGCTAGGCTTCTGACTATATCATAATCTATCGTTTCCGTATTTGGGTCTACTTGGTAGGATACGGCCTTATAGTTTTTGCCGCTGAAGTTGGCGGCGTGGCCGTGCGTAAGGTGGCCGCCGTGCGCTAGATCCATGCCGAGGAATGTGTCCCCTGCTTTTAATGTAGCTAAAAACACGGCCATATTGGCCTGTGCGCCGCTGTGCGCTTGCACGTTGGCGTGATCAGCACTGAAGAGTTTTTTTGCGCGGTCTATCGCAAGCTGCTCGGCAACATCCACCTCTTCGCATCCGCCGTAGTATCGTGCGCCGGGGTAACCCTCTGCGTATTTGTTTGTAAGCGGAGAACCCATGGCGTACATTACGGCTTCGGAAACGAAGTTTTCGCTGGCGATAAGTTCGATGCCGTTGCGTTGGCGGGCAAGTTCCGCGTTAATCACATTAGCGATTTCGGGGTCGGTTTTGATAAGTTCTGAGTAGTTAAGCATTTGTATATCCTTTCAATTTAGAAAATTATTATATTACTTTATTGAAGTCATTGGAATCTTTTGATGAAATTGTCGTAGAAAACATTGTCGGCAAAGGTTTTGCCGTAACGGGTTGTTAATGTATCGTAAAATTTGGGCATGTCGGCTACCGTTTCAAGGCCTGCGGCCATGCGCGCGCCGTCGAAGTCGCTGCCTATGCCGATGCTATCTTCGCCTGCGATGTGTGCGGCGTGTTCCAAATGGCGGCAGAAGTCGTCTATGCCGACGGAACGGCTTTCGTCGGATGTATCACCCAAGAAATACGCCGCGAAGTTTAAACCGATGAAGCCACGGATATCACGGATGGCACGGATTTGTTCGTCATTTAAATTTCTGTGGTGGTTGCAGATTGATTTGCAATTGGAATGGCTGGCGATAAACGGCTTGCCAAACTTAACGACGTCCCAAAACCCAGCTTCGGACAGGTGCGACACGTCCGCTAGTACGCTGAGTTTATCCATTTCGACTAGCATCTCGTGTCCGAATCCTGTCAAACCTTTTCCGTTTATGATGGAAGGTTCGCCTATATCGTTAATATGGTTCCACGTGAGAGTAATATACCTTACGCCTAACTTGGCTGCCGTATGTAGATTGTTGAGGTTACCTTCCAAAATACCGCCATCCTCAATGGCCGGAACTGCTATGATTTTATGCTTGGATGTGAGCAATTCAGCTTTTGTGCGTGCGATACCGGCGATGCGGTTGTTTTTGGCGATCTCAGACTCGAGAAAATCCATGATGCCTAAAAATTCGGCAAATAAGCCGTTGTATCTCTTCTCCGGTTTTGAGCCGTCAAAGAAAACGGCGAAGAAGACAATACTTTTTTCAAAAGCTTCAAGCCTACGTATGTCCAAATGCCGATTATTGCCGTAAAGCTCGTCGCCGTTATTCATCAATACCGTAATTGTATCAACATGCGTGTCAAGGTAACGCATTGGATCACCTCCATTAAAACATTAAGGTCTATTATACAACAAAAAAAAGTTCTTGACAACATAAAATTTCTATGGTATCATCATCACGAATTAAGCAGACGCGTTCTCACCCGGTAATTATATTGCCGTGGTTCATATGTTTTGGTTTGGCGGGTGTACTTTCATCTATTCTTACCTTTGCATAGTGCGTGTCTAACGTGCTATTTTTTTATACAAAAATCGTATTAAAGAAGGAAGGTGCCCGGTCATTAATGAATTAATGATCAACGACGAGATACGGGACAAGGAAGTTCGCTTGATTGCCGCTGACGGCGAACAGCTTGGCATTGTTACCGGCAAGGAAGCGCAGAGGCTGGCCGACGAGGCCCAGCTTGACCTTGTAAAAATTGCGCCAACGGGCAAACCGCCTGTCTGTAAGATCATGGACTACTCCAAATTCCGTTTCGAGCAGGCGAAGAAGGATAAGGAAGCCCGCAAAAAACAAAAGACAACCAGTTTGAAAGAAGTCCGCCTTTCGCCCAACATTGACACGCACGACCTTAATGTGCGCATAAAACAGGCGACAACGTTCCTCAAAGCGGGCGATAAAGTGAAGGTTGGCATACGCTTTTATGGGCGTGAGATGGGGCGCAGCGGCGCGGCGCAAGGTATAATGCTTAACTTTGCAGCCACCTTGGAGGAGTTCAGCGTTATTGACCGTCCGCCCAAAATGGAAGGGCGGAACATGACGATGATCCTTAACCCAAAGGCGGCGCCTACCAAAAAGAAGGAAAGCAAGGAAGCGAAAAAGATCGAAGAGTGATGACAATTACTAAAGGAGGTTTTAAATATGCCTAAGCTTAAGACAAATAAAGCAGTTGCAAAGCGTTTTAAAATTACGGGTACGGGGAAGCTGAAGCGTTTCAGCTCCGGCCACGGACATATGCTTGAGAAGAAAAGCCCCAAGCGCAAGCGCCGCTTAAGAACGGCCACCCTTGTTGACAAGACAATGGAGAAAAACTACAAGCGCGTCATGCCTTACGCAAAATAGGTATCGTTACAATACGAAAGGGGTTTAATTAAAAATGGCAAGAGTTAAGGGCGCGATGAACGCGCGTAAAAGACATAAAAAGGTATTGAAACTGGCAAAAGGGTTTTACGGCGCACGGGGTAGGCAGTACCGCGTGGCGAAGCAAAGCGTTATGCGCGCGATGGCGGCATCCTTTGCGGGGCGTAAGCAAACAAAACGCGATTACCGCGCGCTGTGGATAACGCGCATCAACGCAGCCACGCGCCTTTCGGGCTTATCATACAGCAAGTTTATGCACGGCTTGAAGTTGCAAGGCATTACGATGAACCGTAAAATGCTTGCCGACCTAGCTGTTACGGATCCGGCCGCGTTTGCAAAGCTTTGTGAAACAGTTAAATAGAGATTAGAGGCTAGGTTAATCGCCTAGTCTCTATTTTTTTGTCATCAACTTGTAACACATAAATTACCTAAGCTGTGCTATAATAACGAAAGAGCTACGCCGCGCACTTATGTTACAAACGTGTTACAAATGCAAGGAAGGTATTGTAACATTTTGGGTGGCGTGGTATATTGTTCTCGGAAGCGGGCTTTGAGGGGCTGTTTTTGTTGGTTGACGTGCAACGGTAGCGGTTGTGTTGAAACGAGCAAAACAGAAAAGCAAAACCCAAATCACACAAAATTGCGGTTGGTAGGCCGCGGGATAGGCCCGTGCGCTATATACCGCTACAAAATTTTAGGAGGAAAAAAATGAAGAAGAAATTTGCAATTCTTCTGGCCGTCTTGATGACAGTTGCGGTGTTAACACCTTTCGGCGCAACCAACTTGATGGCAGCGGCTCCAGGTCACGCCACTGCAGTGTCTTTCCTAGACATTGGCGATACAACCCGCCGCACAACAATCGCAGCACCTTTCGGCACAAACAACGTTTTTGCTGACAGAACACTTGCTATCCCGGCAGGCACGGCGCATAACCGCCAAGGCATCTGGTACGGCGCTGCAGGCACGGCAAACCTTCAGTTTGGCACAGCTATTGCAGGTCAAGCTGCTGATATGCGC
>WQWB01000079.1 GCA_009785555.1 Defluviitaleaceae bacterium
AAGCACTTCCATTGCCTTGCTGGATTTCTCCACAACGACGGAGGTCGAAATAAACTGTGCGTACATTATGACTACGAAAAACATAAGGAATAGCATGACATATCCGAAAGCGAAGTTTGTTCCGTCCGCTCCTACATTTTGAAGCCAACCCTGCGGCGCTCCGAATGGGAAAAGATTCATGTACCCGTCTATGGCTTCACTGCTTAACCCGTATGAAGCAAGCGTATCACGACGGATAACGTAGTCGATCATGTTTCTTATTTGCTGGGAACTGCCAGCACCGAATACTATCGCCACACGTTCGTACCCGCGGAAAGACATCCCGTCCTCCGCGATTATAAGTGCCATGCGGTAATAATCCCCCTCTTCGACGAGAGCGGCAGCAACGGCTTCTGAGTATCCATGGCTCCATACATGGCCGGGCAAATGCCTGTTAAGCACTTCTTCGGTAAAAAAGCCGGAGTAGTCGATAATTATGGCTGGTACTAATTCTACGTCTGTAACAACCTCTTGGCCGTAACCGTAACTTTCGCTCGTGTCGCTGCGGAATGCGCCGACGATGGCCGGGATAAAAAGAGCGGCGATAACCAAAACCATCAAAACGATAGTTGACGCGATAAAACCCTTGGACCGCAGATACCCCATATATTCAAACTTCAGTACGTTCTTAAACTGCTTCAACCGTGCCACCCGCCTTTTCCACAAAGATTTCTTCAAGCGTAGGCTCTAAAACCTTGAAAGTATCAAGATTTAAAAACCCATTCGCTTCGCCAAGCAAAATATTTTTGTCGTTTTCATCTCTTAATGTAACCACGCAACCAAGCTTTGCTAGCTCAACTTTTTCGGCAATTGCGTTTACTTTATCTGACTTTTTAAGTTCTTTCAAAGTGCGCGCAAAATCCAACCCCTCTGGCGCGATAAGTATACGGTTTCTTGGATATGACTTTTTAATTTGGCGTAAATTACCTGAAAGGACGATTTGGCCGCGCTCTAAAATGCAGATATCGTCGCACAACTCCTCAACGCTTGCCATTTGGTGGCTGCAGAAAATAACCAGCTTGCCTTCCTTAACGGCATCTGTAACGACTTGCTTAAGCATAGATGCGTTGACCGGGTCAAGTCCGGAAAACGGTTCGTCTAAAATTAAGATATCCGGGTTTGTTATAAGCGCGATAGCAAGCTGGATTTTCTGCTGATTACCCTTGGACAGCGTATCCAGCTTTCGGTTCAGATATTCTTCCGCGTCCAATCGTTTAAGCAGTTTCTCCGCGCTCTCACGCGCGTTTTTTGCCGTCATCCCACGCAGTACGCCGAAATATACCATTTGGTCGATAATTACTCGTTTAGGGTACAGGCCGCGCTCTTCCGGCAAATATCCAATCTTATTTAAATACGGTTTAATATCACCGCCATTTATCCGCACCGTGCCGCTATTTTGAGGAAAAATGCCCATGATGATACGAATCGTCGTCGTTTTGCCGCTACCGTTGCGCCCCAAAAGACCAAAGGCCTTGCCGCTCTCGGCAGACCAAGACACGTCCTTCAGCACATGGTTAGCGTTAAATGATTTATTAATCTTGTTGAGCTCAATTTGCAAAATAAAGTCCCCCGCTTATTTATGAAATCTTTCTAAGTATATCAACATTACGCAATATTGTCAAGATTTTCAAAACCTCACCGTAAATTATCCTTAATTTTGGTTATTTGCTCCTTTATTTAAAGTCTGTTGAGCCAGCCATTCCCGCTTCTGCATAAAAGACAAAACATTTACAAACCAAACAGACTGCACCATAACGAAGAATGACGCAAATATATCTATAATAACATTAAGTGTAACCGTTAAAAAGCC
The DNA here is from genome assembly GCA_009785555.1 of Defluviitaleaceae bacterium. GTDB lineage: Bacteria > Bacillota > Clostridia > Lachnospirales > WRAX01 > WQWB01. The sequence goes on from WQWB01000079.1 coordinate 1,850, forward strand.
TGTGGCGGCGGTGTGTGCCCCGTATACCGCCGGATAGAAGCCTCTTAGCAATATAGCTATAGTATATATAAGCCCGAATTGCATAACCGCAAACAGCACAACATACAATAAGCGCTTAAAAAATCGCCCGCTTACGAGTGTGTAGCTAAGCGCAAGTGCTCTAAAACCGCGCATACCCGAAACCGCCGCAATGTTGGCGTGGAAAACGAACGCCACATAAAAGAAAATGAGAGGAAAAATAAAGAACGCCGAAAATCCGATTATTATATAAAACAATATAGCCGTAAAGGCAATTCGTATCCATCTGCTAAACGAAAAATCCGTAACACTATGCCCAGTAACATCGCGTCCTGTGTACTTGGCCAACACGACATACGTAAACCCCGCAACAAGCAGGCACACAAACACCTGGCGCACAAGAAACAGCACAACCATCTGCCTGAACTCCGGCATAACCGCGGTAAGATTGGCCGTATCATTTTGCACGGCGGCAAGTATTTCACCCGCATTGCTATGAAAAAAGAGCATAACTATATTTATCGGTATGTAAGCAAGCAGTAAAAGCGGAAAAAACAGCTTAAAATATCCTTTGTATATTTTAAGGGATTCATATAAAATTTCAAAAACGCCAAGCTCCCTAGCTGTTATGCCGTTTCCATTACTTAAATTTCCGTTCATCTACTTTTTCTCCTTAACCACCTTTGCTGCAGATTTCTTTTTAAACCTATTTTCGTCAACGGGAAATTTTACACCGGATGACGCTGTGCGCGCGCAATTTACTATATGGTGGACATACTTGCAAATACTGCCCATAAACCGCTCCGCCGTCATCTCGCCGCCGGCTACGGATACAAGTCCCTTCTCCCACTTCCCCGTCGTTTCCGCCGACTTCATCTCAGGCGGCACGACAGAAACAAGCAGAACACCTTTCTCCTCCGGCACAAGGGATTTACCCTTTCTGCGGACGTACCCAACTTTAATAAGCCGCTCTATAATTGATGCGCGTGTCGCCGGCGTACCGAGGCCGGAATCCTTCAGACTTTCTTTAATCACTTCGTCCTCAACAAACCGCCCGGCATGTTCCATCGCGGAAAGAAGCGTTGATTCCGTATACGGACTTGGCGGCCTGGTTTTTTTTGGCTGCTTAGCAATTTTCTTAACGTCGGCACTATCCCCGGCGGTAAGGTTCGGTAGCGTGGCGTTGTCTGACTTATCTGCTTTATCTGCTTTATCCGTGTCATCCGTGCTATCCGTGGCTAATTCCATCCAACCTAACCTAACAACCGTTGTACCCTTTGCGATAAACCCATGGTTTGCTATATCAAAAACCAATGTATTGGAGTTGTAGATATAGTTTGGATAAAACACTGAAACAAACCTCCGCGCGACAAGATCAAAAATATTGGCCTCCTCCGCCGTAAAGGCCGATACATTAAGCAAACCCGTATCTGTCGGGATAATCGCGTGATGGTCCGTAACCTTAGTATCGTCAACTATCCTCTTCGTCACAGTCAACCCGTCCGGCAAAGCAAGCAGCTGCTCCGCGTACGGCTTTAATGGTTCATAACTGCACAACTTCTTCAATACCCTTGGAAACTTCGGTTCAATATCCTTGCTCAGATATCTCGAATCCGTCCGAGGATAGGTTATAGCCTTGCGTTTTTCATAAAGGGATTGCGCAATATCCAAAGTCTTCTGTGCACTATATCCAAATTTCCTGTTCGCATCGCGCTGAAGCTCCGTTAGATCGTAAAGAAGCGGCGGTGGTTTCTGCTTTTCCTCGCTCTCGGCAGATTTTAGCATGGCGGAAGCAGGCTTGGGCGTAAGGGATTTCATCACCGCCGCCGCCTGCTCTGCCGCCTTGATCTTCGTTTCATTGTTATTGGCCGGGTCAAAGTATTTTGCCGTAAAATCAATATCCAGCGCATTAAGCGCCGCCGTTATCTCATAATACTCCTCCGGCACGAAGCTGTCTATCTCTTTCTGCCGTGCCACAATAAGCGCAAGCGTTGGTGTCTGCACCCGCCCGACGGATAAAAGAGCATTATAGCGTAAAGTATATGCTCGACTAGCGTTTATACCCACAAGCCAATCTGCCTCGGAACGGCATTTCGCGCTTTGGTAAAGGTTGTCGTACTCTACGCCTGGCCGCAAGTTGGCAAACCCGGCGCATATCGCCTCATCCGTCATACTGGATATCCATAAACGGTCAAACGGCTTAACGCAGCCCGCAAGAGTGTAGATATACCTAAAAATCAGTTCTCCTTCACGCCCGCTGTCCGTCGCACAGATAATCCGCTCGGTTTCGGCGTCGTTCATCAATTTTTTCAGAAGGTTAAATTGGTCTTTAGTTCTTGCGCTCGCTCTTATTTGCAACGGGCTTGGGATGATAGGCAAATCCGCCATCCGCCATTTCTTGTAGGCCTCGTTATAATCGTCCGGCTCGGCAAGTTCTGCCAAATGGCCTATTGCCCAAGAAATAACGTGTGTATTTGAAAAAAGATACCCTTCCCCGCGCCCGCTGCATTTCAATACACGTGCAATGTCGCGCCCTACACTGGGCTTTTCCGTAATAATGAGGGTTTTACCCATTAAATTTTATCCCGCTTAAGTCAAGCAACATGTCGGCGGTTAACCGCTTATCCGTAAATACCATAAATAACGGCTTACCTGCTTTAATTTCACCATTTGCAAGATGTACTTGCGTTTGCGATCCGAACGCGACATATTTTAAGTCGTTGTCCATCCAAAAATACTCGCCTCGCGGGTTTTGCCTCGTATCCTTCCACACATATAGGTTTTGCTTTGCGTCGGTTTTTGTAAATTTAAGCATCATATCAACATCCGCGCCCATTGGTTGCCCGCAGTCATATTTATAGGTACGTCCTTTGTCGACTATTTCGCAGAAAAGGGAATCACGGCTTTCTTCACCCGATAAATACATGGACGAGTTAAAACCCAGGTTAAAGTATTTTCCGGAGTTGTTGGCAATCCTTCCGAAATGGCAGAGAACCGGCAACCCCGGCAGCGTTAGGTAATACATGTTATACGCAACGTCCCTGCACGTCGTATTTTCCTTCACGGTAACGTCCGTACGGATACCATGCCAAACATTGCCGAAGTTATCCGTTTCTTCGACAAAAGTTGCCGAGACCTTCTCCTTTTGGCAATCACGTTCCGCCATACCGGCCATGCCGTGCAGGTTGGATTTCAAACCGCCGACAAACGGGTTCCACCAAGCGTATGTACCCGGCGTTGGGTACAGGGAAAACAGCCATTCCTTACCATCTACAACCAAGGAATGCAGCGCGTCCGAAAATGACGGCGACAACGCAAATTTAACCGCGCCGTTGTCCACCGTAAGTGTACCATCCGTCTCTTTTGTTTTTACGGCATCCGCACTCGGAACGAACAAAAGCCGGCGCACATCCTCCATAACACCAGCCGCACGTATATTAACCTCAGCTTCATATAAGCCAGGCAGCGGCGTCACCGGCAATGTAAAGCTGTTTTCCGCCACACTTTCTTCCTCCGGGTTTACCTGCGTTTGCTTTGCGAACAGGTTATCCGGCGAGGATACACTTATTTCGCCTTCCCATATCTTGGTATAATTATTATTCACCAAAACCTCAATGCTCGAAGATGTCTTGTCAAGCACCGCATTGCCTCCGTTTACGGTAAACTCAATATGGTTATTAATTTCTCGCGCATCCTTTTCATAACTTCCCATTACATAATTCCGGAAATCGTTGTAATGCTTAAAAACGCCTTTTGTAAAGCAAATCGGTTTCGTTTCGCGCGTTTCGCCAGGTTTTATCTCGCCAATACCGTACTCAAACCCAAGCCATTTACCCCATTTCGCGGCAGGCTTATACTCGGCGGGCCAATACATGCCGCATGGGTTCTCCAAGTCATTGTCAAAAACCCACGGCTCGTCCCACAGCTCTTGGTCACGCATATCGGCAAAACCGTATTCCCAGTTATCCTGCATACCGTGTATCTTGCCGTTATAGCTAAATACGGCCTGCCTACTGAACCGCGGCGAAAGCTCGGCCTGTAAATAAATCTCCGTAGTTGTATCGGACGTATTTTTGATCCTATGCCAATAACTTAATTGCCCCGACTGGTTAAACTCGTATACTACAGTAACAAGCATACCGTTAAACTTGCCGGAACGGTAAGACACTTCGTAAGTCAACACGCCGTCATTAACGAAACCTTCGACCTTCTCCGGTTTAATTCTGTTAAATTCATCCTCAAATGGCTTTCCCAGTTTAACCGGATTAAAATCGACGCCGCTGCCCGCCGTTACACCATACGATACGAATCCGGTATTTTTATTTACATAAACAAGCCATAAGCCGTTTACGGCGCAATATGAGCTTTCCGTCTCATATGTGTACGCTTTTGACATTGATGGGTTGTTGATGTGCAGCGGACGCGTAAACGTCGTCTCCCTGCCGTCCGCAAGTATAACGCTATACACGGCTTCGAGTTTTTCATAACCATAATCCGTAATTTTTGCCTTGGTAAAAACAGACGCGTCCCTGTCTTTTACCAGCTTAACGATAAACTCGCTTTGTTCAAACACTGTTTTCTGCCCTTTAGGTATGGTTATACGAACCTCGCCGTCCGCCGGCAAGGCGTTGCCGATGTTTATATGCACATCCATCTCCGTACCCTTGCGGGCAATAAAACGCTGCTCCATCAAACTTATACTAACCGGAGGGCAAGGTTTTATTCCTAAGCCAAAAGGTATCGTCTCCCCGTTAATGGTAACATCCGCCATAACGCACGGATGAGCCTTCCAATCATGCTGCGGCTCCAACACCTCACCGACATAAAACGTATAAACCTCGCAATTTCCACATAAAGTCGTCTGCGACGCGCTAACATCACGGTTAAATTTTATTACCCCGTCATCTTTGCCATTTATGGAAATATCCAGCTGTTTACCGCTTTTGTTTACGACATTGAAAGTAACTTCATAATTCAGCCCATACGCCGCGTCGTGTTGGTCACAATTCATTTCAACTATATAATCATCTGTCTCTATATGACGAATTTTGCGCCCGGTCTTTTCAAAACCGATATTAAGCATCTTCCCGTTCTTCAGCCATTTATAATACGCAAACTCAAACTTCGTTTCCTCATTACGTATTCCGTCCGGCTCTTGGTCAAGGTTTCGGACGGAATCCTTGTACCAGTCCGCGCCAAGCCCTTTAAAAAACCAATCAAACGCTGAAGTGTTTAGA
>WQWB01000080.1 GCA_009785555.1 Defluviitaleaceae bacterium
CCGTGGAAACGTGTGTTTACGTCATCTTTTTGCGCCAGGATAAAAGCAATAATGCCGGTTACAAAAAAGCCGACGTAAGCAAAGGCGGCGGTTTGCCTTTCATTTAAACCAAAAATTCCTTTCATAATAAGTACCTCCGATTTTATTTAACATTGATATATACGGTGAAGGGTTTAGTTAGTCTGAAATTAATTCGAAAGATAATAATCCATTTCAGTTTTGGGATGTTCCGCGTTATAATATTTTCCGTAAAATTATTTATTACAGGTCATCCCGCTTTTCAGAGGTCGGACTGAGCGCGTTCTGCCTCATGCTTTAACTTTAAGGTTTTTGATAGAAGCGGACGCTGTTTGCATATCCAACGATTTAATTATGAGTTATAAAGCTGCCGTTTATTTGTATTACAGTATTACTGTCTTGTAATTCCTCGTTGGACATTAAAGAAAAAATAGAGCCGTCACTGTTTATCCTTATTCCCTGTTCGTTTGCAAACGCAAGGTTATCCGCAATTATGTGTCCGCCCACGGAAGCTCCCCAAAATATATTATTATTAAATAACGGCCGGTAACCGGGCGGCAATACCCCTATCAGACTGGTTGTTGGCGCGTCTAGGCGGTTATTTGTCCTAAATGCTCCGAAGAAATACACAATTTGACCTATTTTACAGTACGCAAATGGGAAGAGCCCAGACTGACGCGCCCACCCGTCTTCAAGTTGAACGGGTTTGATGTCTTGTTCGCTTACCGCTGGCATTTCACCGGGTGGGCCTTGTTCACCCGGCGGGCCATGGGGGATGTCCATAATCCTAAGTTCATCCACAATTTTATTTGCCGCATTACGCGCATCATTTGCTTCGTCAGAAGCGGTTACTGCTTTGTCGATAGCCTTTTGTAATTGTTTCCGCAGGTTTTCTATTTCATTGTTAAAGAAACGGCCGTCCGATGCTGATAGATTGGTGAGACTTGGCGTCACCGTAAAAGTGAAATGGTTTGTGGCGAGGTTTTTGTCGTCTGAAAAACGCAGGTCTAATTGTCCGGATACGATGCCGTATCTTGCCAGCGCTTCGGGTGGTAAAGTGCATACGATACCGTCATCTTCAATGCGGCATGGAACTTGTGCCAATGCTTGGTTATTGTAGCTGTAAGTGGCCGTTGCCGAATCAAAAAGAGCGTAGCTAAGTTCTTCTCCACCGTCCAATATTCTAAATTTAAAGTTAATTGAGTTAATGTTACCCTGGTTTATTGCGAGGTTTGGTAAGGCTATTTCATTGACCATTAATTCTAGGTCAAAATTTCTTGTTATCATTTAAAATCCTCCAACTATGACTTCATTGAGGACGATTACCCTATCATCTACTTGCGGCACGTATGATTTTATGTATGGGTAGGGTTTTTCGCTCGGGGTTTCTTCGCCGGCGAAACGTAGGAAAAGTTGATGTGCCTGCACGTCTGCGACGGTTGCATATTCTATCTTTGCTTCATATATCATCGTTTATAGTCCTCCGTATTATATTTCTTTCGCACATGTCTAATAGATTACTTTACGGACTTCGTGCGTCATTATATTGCCGTTTGGGGTTATATCTATACTCCATGCAGTTTGCAAGTATTTCGCAGGATCTAACCCAATATCGGGCACGTTTAAGAAAACAGTTTTGTAAGAACCGTGCCCTGGCCGAGGCAGAGTTTTAAAGCGTAAACGGCTTGCCATAATCGTTTCCTCTCGAGAAGCGCGTTTTGCCAATGCTTCTAAAATTGACGAGTTAGGTACGGAAGGTATCTGTGCAAAGTTTACAATGCGCCGCCCCCTTCGTAACGTAGAAAAAGGGCAAAGGGGGTTATCGTTGACATATACGGCCGTTATCTCTTCGCGGTTGATGTTTAACGCTACTCGCGTAAATACATTGGCGATGTCGTTTAGGTTATCCGTTTCTTCAAATTCCGGTAAAAAGAGGCTTCCGTCTTCGTAGATTATATCTATTTTCCTTTCAAGTGGGTCTATGTATGGTTTGGCGGAAAAAATGCCGTTTTCGTCGGCATAGATATCTGTGTAGTTCAGGTGTAAAAGTAGGTTGTTTATTGCATCTAAAACCTTTGTGCCCGCAGCAAACTCCAAAGCATCGGGCGTGGACAGATTCGAGTGCGGAACGGCGTTTAGCGGAAACCCGGCGGTCGACAATAGGCGGTGAATTACGTCGGTATATTTGCTGTTTGCTGGGACATAGAAGCGTGACGAAAATCTGTCTTCGTTCAAAATACGTGTTTTATCGTATCCTGTTATTAAGAGTTTTTTGTTTGCGCCATTCTTGATTCGCCGTGGTGTCGTTAGTAAAAATATACCTACCGCGTACTTAGTGCCGTTATCGGTTAGCCATATTTTTAACCTGTTGTTTAGAAAGTCTATTTCAAAACCTGCTTCGGTAAGTTCGAAGATGGCCGTGGTTTTTATTCTGCGGTTTTCGTTGTAAATGATCTTGGCGGAGACGCATTTAATCTCTTTTATCTTTGCTTCATTTCTGTCCAATAAATCGAAATGGAACATTTTAAGCTCCTTCCGTTTCAATAAATTCAAATGAGACTACCGTGTTTCCGCAAGGTGCAGCGGCCATACGCAACGCGCCGGTTACCGAACCACATAATGTGCCGAAACGTCTATCACGTAGCATTAGCGGTTTGGCGGTTAAAATAAGCTCTTTAAGTTTTTCTGTTTCTGCTATACTGCATAGGTAAGACAAAAGCAGTTTGCGCCTTCTTGCATGCCCAAACTGCGCGTATGGTTTTTCCTTTCCCACAAGCTGTATAAAGGAAGTTCCAATTTCGTTTACTTCAACCTTCGCCGCTTCGTCATCCGCCAGGAGGCGGAGCTTTACTTCGGCGGGTGTGTTATATGGGCTGATAAGGGTTTCGTCAAAATCAACAGAAGCTGCCGCCGTATTTGAATCCGAAAAGCCATTGCCGTTTTTATTAATAAGGCGGGTAAAATAAGAATATAAAACATAAGGTGCGGCGGTGTGGTCGGTATAACTTACCGTGCCATTATCCGGGTTAATGGAAATTTTATCTATCTCTGTAAATACACCTAAATCAAGGCGGGTGCGGTGGATAATCAGTTCGTATCCATCGGTGCTTATCTCATCACATATCTTGTAAGCAAGCCGTATGCCGCACATGCCACCTGCCGTTGCCGTAAGGGTTATTGGTGCAAGTACGGGTGTGTTTACGGTAAAGGCGTAACTCGCCTTGTCTGAAAGAAAGCCAAAAACATTGCGGATACGTAAAGAAACCGTGTAATTGCCATTCGTGAACAGTTTGCCGCTTTTATATAAAAAGTCGCCGGTGAAGGCGCGCTCACCCGTTGCGTGTACGGCGTTGCCTAAGTCATCGATAAACGTTATTTCCCATGATATAAGTCCTTCTGCCGAAAAACTCACGTGAGGGTAATTACCTCCTGTAACGGCAACGATAGCCGGCATCGCGGGTAAACCAACAGTCCAAAACCGTTCTGTGACGCTCCATGGACTTATGTCGCCCAAAGAACCTTTAGAACGTACGCGCCACTCAACGGCTGTCTGCGTGGTTATCGGATCCGTGCGTGCGCTTATGCCTTCGGTATTTATGGTGCGCCAATCACCCCCGTCAATACGGTACTCAACCTCGTGTCCGCCTGCCGTAGTTTCGTATGAGGAGTTAAACCGCCACTCTAAAAATGCGCCTTCTCTTGCGTCAACCGCGATGTTTAGCGGATATACGAGAATAGGAGCGAACGGTGGCGTAGCTGCTAAGGTGAAGAATGCCGTTTCGGAAAAATCCGACGTTCCGAGGTTGGATACGGATTGCACGCGCCATTCTATCGTTTGTCCCGCAGTAAATGTGCCGGGTGCGAAGCTGTGCGAATTTAATGAGTCGCGTAGCGGCATTGCGGTCCACGCTTCATTTGTGCCGTAATGCAAAATACTTTCGGTTTGTTCGTTTGCCGGAGCTTGTGGGTTTCGGTTAAACGACCAAGAAAGGTATATCTCTGAGTTCGGGTTGCGGTTTACTCCATTTGGTTGAAGTGTACCGGGAGGTAATGGGTCAAATTTTTCATATGCGATAACCAGCCTACATTCAGAATAGTTACAATTTACAAAACCGCCGGCCACGTTTTGCGGGTTAAATTGTAGGTAATAGGCTACGCGGTTGTTCTCCGTCAAAAGCTCCCTGTCCGAAAATATGTTAAATTCTTGGTTTCTGGCAAGGTTGTTGATGCCAGTTTGGGTAAAGTTTCCAACGATACGTGCGTCAGATACGCCGCTGTAGGTATAACCGCCAGTTATAAGTGTTCCCGTGCCTGTGAGCGTATTTTGCGTCTCCAGGCGTACAAGTAAGCGTAAGCCGAGTATGCGGTAGTTAGATAGGTTAGGTATATCAAACACGATGCCGCCGTTTCGGCGTTGGTTGTTTACAAAGCCGATTTGCGTATTGCCGGGTACTATCTCGTTTTCCTGCCATATTGGGTGGCTTGTTAAGCCTAAAATTGGTTGTAATATTATCTCATGTCCCATAAATTACCCCTTGGTTAATGAAGAACAATGGTTCTTCACAAAATATATTTTAAACAGCGGTTTTTGTGGCGTGCTGGCATCGCCACGCGGTATAAAGGATGTACGTACGGTACTTTCATTATCGCCGGAAGATGAAAATCGAAAGCCACCCGCACATACAGGGTTAAGAAGCTCTATTACCAAATAACCGCCGCCGCTGATATCGCCGATCCAAATCAAATTATCGAAAGAATTGTTTAATGGCGCACGGTGCATGTCTAAATAACTTACGAATTTGTCTTGTTTGTCCGTATCCATAGCTTCAAAGCATAACTCAAAGATTTTTGGTGAAAATTCCAAAAGTGTTGTAGATAACTCAACTTTCCAGCCTTCTACAATAACCTTGTTATAGTTGTTTGGTTTTAAATGATCTGTTCTGTACCTTCGGATAATTGGTTCGGCAATAAATTCAGTACCGTTGAGCGTTGCGCCTACGAAATGTTCGTCTTTTGCGAGAAGATGTTCCACTTCTGCTGCGAGCTCGGCTGCGTTTTTAATGCCGGATACATCGATGCCGCAGAAAAGTAAACCGTTGCCCAATTGCATACGCCTATTCGTCTGCTCATTTTTGGTTTTAAGCATATATCGTTACCCCGATTCTGATGCGGAAGATAGTACGGAGGTTATCTCGTGCCGCAACATGTTCAATAAAAGGGTTGCTGCGTATGATGCGTACAAACCCACTGTTTCCGCCGAAGGAGAGTGGGATAAGTTCGCCTTGCTCCGATATGGCGTCAGATATCAAATTTATGACAGAATAAACATCTTCCAAATTCGCCGCGTGTCCGAATATGTTTGCGCTTAATCCAGCTTCGTTTAATCCGCTCGGGTAAACTATGTTATATGTGATATAAGGTTTTTCGGTATTTAACCCGCGAGGTACCGTACCCTCCATAAATGCCGGCACAGAAAAGTTTGACCAAAACTCGTCTAAAACCACCCGCAGGTTTTCATAAACATTAGGTTGCTTCGCAGAGTTCTTTTTCAAACCTCGACTCACCCCTTATATTTGGTATTCTTTCGCCCGCAATTTCACAAACGGAGAACCTCATGCGTTTTGATGCCACATCCGGTGACCTGCGTGCTTGAGGCCGTGTAATGATCCTAAATTCTTCGCCGGTTTCGGCGCATTTGACGAAATCGTCAAACTCTGGCTTTGCTGCGTTATCGACGTCTGGTATGTACATGCTGTAGCGTACCCGCACATCTATGAACTGTCCAACGTTTGCGCGTCCTGCTTCGTTCAATTCTTCCATTCTGGGGCGGGTTATTGCGGCGCATACAATATAACCTTCCATGTTGTGCCAGCTTTCAGTAAATAACTTTTGGTCTTGCGTTTTTTTATAGAGATAGAATTTTTTCGTAAAGTTTACCATGGTATTCCTTTCCAATTCCTTAGGATTATCCCCTGGGTACATAGATGCACCCAGGGGAATGTTTTACCGTGCCAGTATCCCCAGCAACGTGTCGTTCATTTTCCTATATTTATCGAGAGATCTCCGGAACTCGTCCTCAAAACAATTGGCTCTATTTCCAGTAGAGTAACGATAGTCGCCAAACTGTTCGGATGCAAACGAATTACGCGGATTGTTCTTAATAAATTCCTCAATCTCACCAAGAAGAACTAAAAAATCGCTGGGTAGATTAAGTCTAAAGACGCCTGTGAATATATGCGTACCCCTATGGTTTTTATCTAGCAGGTAGCTTACAGTATCACCCCTGCGGCGACCGCGCGGCAAAATATATGCGGCGTACGTACCTGTTCCTGCATTAAGAATAACGGCGTTTCCCATATTCATAAATTCTGGCAGGCTAACCTTGCCGTTTTTCATCATAAATTCGCCGTATGTTGCGAAGCCATCCCAAAACGTGTTCCGCACCTCTTTTATAACCGAAAGCAACATAGAACCACGCCCTAAGAAACTGTGTGCCTGATTTCAAGCATACCGATATTTTTATTATCGAACACCCTTACCCAGTTTTCGCCGTTTTTAAGTTCGGCATTGGTGGGTGAAACGCCCGTGACGTTATTGCCTACAAAGGATACGCCATATGGGTGAAGTATGAGAGATTTTCGGAAGATCAAATAATCTTCACCCTTTAAGCCGTCGCGGCAAGTTTCCGCTTGTGTAAAGTCCACGGGTGTGCCGTCGCCGCGGCCGATAACGCCTTCGGCAAGCAAAAATGTTGAATAAGTACCGGTTGCGGGGTCAAACGGTGTGCTGTCGTCCACGATAACGCTGTATCCCCAGTATTCGCCGAAAGGCGTACCGGATGACGGGCGTATGTATGTTATCAAATCCTGTTTCTGTAGCTCCGTATAAACTGCAGAGTGCATAACGATAACCGCCAATTGCCCGAACGCGTCGCCAAGGAGCTGCTTTGCATCA
>WQWB01000081.1 GCA_009785555.1 Defluviitaleaceae bacterium
GATTTGCTTGCCTACCGCAATAATATCTAACATAAAACTCTCCTCCGGTTATTATGATGGTATAATTATAGCACATCCAAAACTATGTAGCCATACCATTTAGGTTGTTTTGTCTCCATAATCTTAACTTGAAGTTAAGTTGCGAATGAAAAATTTCTTTTTGTACATTCACGCAAAAACAATCTTGCAATAATCTTGTTTTTATTGTACAATGTAGGGATGGGTTTAAAAACTATTTTTGAAGCATTACGATATGGAAAAGAGCTTATCCGGCAAGCGTCTGAAACACCCGGCTTAGACGCCGCGTTGCTTCTTATGAACGCAACGGGGTTCAGCCGCACCGAACTTACTACACGGCACGGAGAATTGCTTTCTGATAACCAAACGGAAATTTACGTAGCCGCGCTAAACAACCGCGCCGCCGGTATGCCCGTGCAATATATCCTTAAAAATGCCGAGTTTATGGGGCTAAATTTTTATGTTGACGAAAGGGTACTGATACCGCGGCCGGACACGGAAATCCTTGCCGAGGCGGCGATTGCTTATATTAAGTCTTTGGCTTCAACGCAAACCTTGGATTATTGGCATACAGCCAACAATTTACGGCCGTGCCGAGTACTCGACATCGGTACGGGATCCGGCATCTTGGCTGCCAGTATCGCCATGTTCACGAACAACGTTCAGATTATAGCGGCGGATGTCTGCCCAAGCGCCTTGGAAGTCGCGGAAATCAACCTAAATCACCATAACATAAGAAACCGCGTACGTCTTATATTATCTGACTTATTCAAACAACTATCCGGCGAACAATTTGACCTAATAGTCTCAAACCCACCATACATCCGCAATAATGAGGATTTACCCATGTCCGTAATTGGCTTCGAGCCGCACAAAGCACTTTTCGCCGGAGTTGATGGGTTGGACATTTACAGGCGTATACTTGCAGATGCAAAAAATTTCTTGCACTCAAACGGAAAAATAATGATGGAGATAGGATATGATCAGTATGAACCCGTTAAATATTTGATGGAAATCTTCGGATATAAAGATATTGAATGCCTAAAAGACTTAGCAGGAAAAGATAGAGTTATTACAGGAGGCTTGTAATGGAAAATTACTTTAAAAAATTAGAAGATACAGAGAAAAGATACGAAACCGTCGGCGAAAGGTTAGCGGATCCGGCCACAGTCGGCAATCAAAGTGAATGGCGCGACCTTATGAAGGAGCACGCCTTTCTTACACCGCTAATTGAGAAATTCCGTGAATACAAAAAACTCTTGGACGGACATAACAGCAACCGCCAATTGCTTGAAGAAACGACGGACGAAGAATTCCGCGAAATGATAAAAGAAGAGTTCGCCGTCATTAAGGAATCATTGGAGACCGTGACGGAGGAGCTTAAAATCCTCCTCCTCCCGCGCGACCCCAACGATGACAAAAACGTTATCATTGAGATACGTGGCGGCGCGGGCGGCGATGAGGCCGCACTTTTCGCATATGATTTATACCGCATGTACCTCCGCTACGCGGAACGCCGCCGCTTAAAGCCGGAGTTAATGAGCTTTAACGAAAACGGCTTGGGTGGCTTTAAGGAAGTAGTGTTCCAAATCTCTGGCAAAGGTGCATACTCCCGCCTTAAATATGAAAGCGGGGTACACCGTGTGCAGCGCGTGCCGGAGACGGAATCGCAGGGGCGCATCCACACTTCCACCGTTACCGTAGCCGTTTTACCGGAAGCGGAGGAAGTTGATGTGGCCATAGACCCGGCAGACTGTAAGATCGACGTGTACCGTTCGTCCGGCAACGGCGGGCAATCCGTAAACACCACGGACTCGGCAGTCCGCGTTACGCATCTGCCATCAGGCATCGTCGTCGCATGCCAAGACGAAAAGTCGCAGCTCAAAAACAAGGAAAAGGCCATGAAGATCCTGCGTTCCCGCCTCTATGAATTTGAGCTTCAAAAACAACAGGCCGCCATCTCCAAGGAACGCCGCTCGCAAGTCGGCACGGGTGACAGGTCAGAGCGCATACGAACATACAACTATCCACAAGGCCGAATAACAGACCATAGGATTAACTTGACGCTATACAAATTGGACTACTTCCTCGACGGCGACATAGACGAAATGACGGACGCTCTGATAACCGCTGAACAGGCCGAAAAATTGGCGGCGAACGCATAGACTGTAAATACGCGCAGCTTTTATTTAACGTATGGCTTGAGCGTCATTGCGAACTAGTTGGAGTTAGCTCGCACGTCCCGGGCTTGATCCGGGACCTTGCAGGCTTACTCCAACTTGATTCGCAATCTCCAAGCCTCAAACACTTATAAACCTATTGAAACAGGAGAAAACATGCCATCAGATAAAATAGTAATTAAAGGCGCAAGGGAAAACAACCTAAAAAATATAAACTTAGAGTTTCCTAGAGACAAAATGGTCGTGTTTACCGGAGTATCCGGCAGCGGCAAGTCATCGCTCGCTTTTGAGACGCTGTACGCCGAAGGGCAGCGCCGCTATATGGAGTCGCTTTCGTCCTACGCCCGCCAATTCCTTGGGCAGATGAAAAAACCGGATGTGGACAGTATCGACGGCCTTTCACCTGCCATATCCATAGACCAGAAAACAACCAACCACAATCCGCGCTCCACCGTTGGCACGGTTACGGAGATCTATGATTATTTCCGCTTGCTATTTGCGCGTATCGGCACCCCCCACTGCCACCTCTGCGGCCGCATAGTAAAAAAGCAAACAGTGGATCAGATTGTTGACACTATCCTCTCCATGCCGGAAGGCACACGTCTACAGCTCCTCGCTCCCGTCGTGCGCGGACGCAAGGGCGAGCATGTAAAGGTATTGGAGGACGCAAGGGCAAGCGGTTACGTCCGCGCACGCATAAACGGCGAGGTCGTGGAACTTAGCGACGATATAAAGCTAGGCAAAACAAAGAAGCATGACATAGACATCGTGATAGACCGCCTCGTTATACGCGAAGGCATAACCGCGCGTTTGGCGGGCTCTGTGGAAACAGTATTGAAGCTATCCGGCGGGCTTTTAACGGTTGATGACGGCACGTCAGACACCCTATTCAGCACTATGTATAGTTGTGTGGACTGTGGCATCAGCCTCGAAGAGCTGGAACCACGCATGTTCAGCTTCAATAACCCCATGGGCGCATGCCCTGACTGTACGGGCCTCGGCTTCCAGCCCAAGTTCGACGCGGAGCTTATCATACCCGATGGCAACCTTTCCATCAACAACGGCGCAATCGTCGCTCCCGGGTTTGAGTCCGGCAAGCAGGACGTATCCGTATCCGGCATCATCATGCGTGCTTTGGCCGCAAAATACAGCTTCGACCTTGACACTCCTTGGAGGGAATTGGATAAAAAAGCAAAGGACGTGCTGCTTCACGGTACGAAGGGTGACGACGTTGAGATCACACGGGATTCAAACGGCAAACAAGTTACATACAAATGGCCGTTTGAGGGTATCCTGACATCGCTTCAACGCCGCTACCGCGAAACTACATCACAGGGGATGAAGGAGTTATACGAGCAATACATATCCCGTGCGGCATGTGAAACATGCAAAGGCAAACGCCTACGCCCGGAAATCCTGGCCGTAACCATAAGCAGCAAAAATATTTCCGATGTTACCAACATGAGTATCATCAACACGAAGAAATACTTCGACGAGCTTATCCTAACCGAAACCGAAATGATCATCGGCGAACAGATTTTAAAGGAAATCAACGCGCGCCTTGGATTTTTGGTCAACGTCGGCTTAGATTACCTCACACTCTCACGTACGGCAGGCACGCTAAGCGGCGGCGAGAGCCAGCGCATACGCCTTGCCACGCAGATCGGGTCCGGTCTCGTCGGCGTCGTTTACATACTGGATGAGCCGTCCATCGGCCTCCACCAACGCGACAATGATAAGCTCCTACTTACCCTTAAAGGCCTGCGCGACCTTGGCAATACGCTTATAGTCGTGGAGCATGACAACGACACGATGCTTAACTCCGACTACATCGTAGACATCGGCCCCCGCGCCGGCACAAACGGCGGCGAGGTCGTCTTCACCGGCATCGTGGAGGATATCCTAAACTGTGAGGAATCCATCACCGGAGCATACCTCAGCGGGCGCATAAAGATTGAGATACCTCACCAACGGCGCGAGGCAAACGGCAAGTTTCTCAGCATCAAAGGAGCTACGGAAAACAACCTCAAGAATATCGATATAGACATACCGCTCGGCATCTTTACCTGTGTAACCGGCGTTTCCGGCTCAGGTAAGTCAAGCCTCGTGAACGAGATCATATACAAACGCCTCTCGCGAGACCTTAACCGCGCACGCCAAAAACCAGGCAAACACGAGGATATGACTGGCCAGGAGCATTTGGATAAAGTCATAAATATTGACCAAAGCCCAATCGGGCGTACGCCGCGCTCAAACCCCGCAACCTACACCGGCCTTTTCGACCTCATCCGCGACCTGTTCAGCCAAACGAATGAGGCAAAGGTACGCGGCTTCACCAAAGGGCGCTTCTCCTTCAACGTAAAGGGCGGCCGGTGCGAAGCCTGCAGCGGCGACGGGATTACAAAAATATCAATGCACTTCCTGCCGGACGTTTTCGTCCCATGCGAGGTATGCCACGGCGCGAGGTATAACAGGGAGACGCTGGAAGTAAAGTTCAAAGGCAAATCCATCTCCGACGTTTTGGACATGACTATTGAAAACGCCCTCTCCTTCTTCGAGAACCTGCCGCGCATACGCACCATTGTGCAGACGCTTGCGGACGTTGGGCTTGGCTACCTCACGCTGGGGCAGTCCTCTACAACCCTCTCCGGCGGCGAAGCGCAGCGCGTAAAGCTGGCGACGGAGCTTACCCGCCGCGCAACCGGCCGCACGGTTTATATTTTAGACGAGCCGACGACCGGCCTGCATTGCGCCGACGTGCACAAGTTGACAGATATCTTACAGAAGCTGACGGACGGCGGCAACACAGTCATCGTTATTGAACATAGCCTGGACGTTATAAAAACGGCGGATTATTTAATAGACATGGGCCCAGAAGGCGGAGACCGCGGCGGCAACGTCGTCGTAACCGGTACGCCGGAACAGGTGGCGAAGTCTAAGAAGTCGCACACAGCGCGGTATCTGAAGAAGGTTTTAGCGTGATTATGATTTCGACTACCGTAGGGGCGGTCTGTGACCGCCTCAGTCCATAGATTTAACCAACACGCCTAACCCAGTTGCTAAGTCGAAGAAATCGCACACAACGCGGTATTTAAAAGGTACTGACGTGATACTTTCGTAGCAAAGGGTTTTATCCGCTTTTCTAAACAATAAAAATTTGCTGCTTGTTGAAATAGCAAAAATAATAAGAAATACATTCACTTTATAGGATGTGTGCTGTGAATGACGTAAATAACGTTGTTCGTATAACTTCGACACACAAACGTCAAGGTTATGATAAAATAGCTTTACTGGCTGAAGGAATTATCAGCTTGTCTATTTGACCAAATAGAAAGGGCGCACTTATGTACCAACAGGTGTGGTACGTGCGTGAAAGTTATGTTTTGTATGTTAAAATTCCGCAAGGCTTTCTTGCGTTGATATAGATATTTATATAATCCGAAAGGGGATGATTGATTTATATGAAAAACAAAGTTGCTGTTATCTTAATACGGAGAATGGTTACGATATAGCTCTCCGTAAATTTCAAAGGAGAGTATTTATGACAACGATTTTAGGTTTTAATAAAAACCCCATCGAAAAAGCAAGGGAACTTGCTCTTGCAAACTACAACGAGGAAAGGTCTTTTGTAACGGCTTTACCTCAAATGGACGTTATCCCCACTGATGACTTTAATGGATTTACGGATAATGGACTTGGTGTGGTTATGTTTGAAGGTGAAAAAATGCTGGCGTTTCTGTGTTGTTATGACCCGTGAGATAATGCTTTTGATTCAACGGCAAAAGGCACATTTACTCCAACTCATGCACATGGGGCAATATCCGAAAACAGAGGTGGTATTTACAAAAGACTGTACCAAGCCGCTGCTGAAATATGGGTTAAGCATGGGA
The DNA here is from genome assembly GCA_009785555.1 of Defluviitaleaceae bacterium. Classification (GTDB taxonomy): domain Bacteria; phylum Bacillota; class Clostridia; order Lachnospirales; family WRAX01; genus WQWB01. The sequence continues at coordinate 6,089 of WQWB01000081.1, forward strand.
TAACTTACCATTCCGTGGGTCTGTATGCCCATGATTTACAAGCAAAAGATGCGTTATTTTCTTGTGGGTTCGGGTTGCGTATGGTTGATGCCGTTCGTCCAGTAGCTAATTTTGAATATCCTGATTGTGAGGGAATAACTTTTGAAGAACTTGCAAAATCGGAAGTTTCCCAAATAAGGGATATGAGAATTTCGCTTAGTGTCCATCTAGGTGAAAGCCCATGTTTTATGCGCGGAACAATAGAAGACCGTGAAAGTTGGATTGCTCGTGCCGAATCTCGTGATTCAAGGGTGTTTGTCGCATTGTATGATAACTTGCCGGTTTCTTTCATTGAAGTAAAAAGTGATGGCGAACACTTCGCAACATGGGAAAATAGTATACAAAATATTTGCGGTGCGTTTTGCCTACCTGTATACCGTGGCAAGGGAATTATGCAAGGGTTGCTGAATTATGTGATTACGCAGCTGAAAGTTGATAAAGTGGATAGTTTGGGTGTTGACTTCGAGAGTTTCAATTTATCGGCAAGTGGCTTTTGGCTAAAACATTTCACGGCATATACCTATAGTGTTACC
>WQWB01000082.1 GCA_009785555.1 Defluviitaleaceae bacterium
TCACCGGTTCAAGTCCGGTTAGGAGCTTGAACGAAACATCAAAATGCTTTATTTAGCAATTAGTATGTTAGGTAAGGCCCGTTGGTCAAGTGGTTAAGACACGGCCCTTTCACGGCTGTAACAGGGGTTCGAATCCCCTACGGGTCATTATGGAATTATATTGCATAGTATATATTATGTGATTTTCGGCGCCATAGCCAAGCGGTAAGGCGAAGGTCTGCAACACCTTTATTCACCGGTTCAAATCCGGTTGGCGCCTTTGCGCGGCCGCGTTGGAGCATAGCTCTACCCAGGCCTTATGAATCTACAAATGCTAACAGCCCAAGACCTTGTACAATAGGGTTTGGGGCATTTTTGTATAGGTGATAATTTTGAATGCAACTATTGTAACCTGCGTTATGATACGCAATACGGAGACGGGCGAGGTTCTTGTGCAGAACCGCCTACGCAAATACCCGGGCTGGGCTTTCCCCGGCGGCCACGTGGAGCGTGGCGAGAGCGTGTACGACTGTGCCGTGCGAGAAGTGAAAGAAGAAACCGGGCTTAATATAAACAACTTAACCTACCGTGGCGTGGTGCACTGGGTAAACCGCGATACGGACGCTCGATATCTATGTTTTATGTACGAATCCACCGAGTTTGACGGTGAGCTTATCACCGCAACGGACGAAGGTGAGCAATTTTGGATGGATGCGGACGAGCTGCTGAACGCACCGGACAATAGGTTTTCGTCCTTGCATTACGCAAAGTCACCGCTCTTCCACGAGCCAGGCAAATACAGCGAGGTTTTTATTGAGTGGAATGAAAAAGATAGAAATAGCGATACCTGTAAGCGTTTTGGAGATAATCGTTAGCAACCCAAATACACATGGGGCTGCGGATTTTACGCGCGTTAATATAAAACGCACCGCCACAGGTTTTCAAGCGGAGAAACTGACAAAAACGCAGGCTTTCCACGATAATTTTACCATCCATAAACTTAACGAATATTTATCCGGGCTTTTGTCTTCAGGGTTCCGCCAAATCAACGCCTTTGACGGCGACGGTACGGAATATACAGCACGTCTCACAAAATCAGGCGAACTTTTAACAGGCAAGAAAAGAAGTGAGCGAAAAATCAGCCCTAATACCGAGCATGATAAAGAAAAACGGTATATCATCCCACCAAACGCCGATATACCCATCCTGCGCGATATCGGCCTAGTTACATCTACAGGCCAAATCGCGGCAAATATGGGGGACAAATTCCGCCAAATCAACCGCTTTCTTGAGATAATAAGCGACGTATGTAGGGACGACCTAAGGTCGCCTCTGCGTATCATAGACTTCGGGTGCGGTAAATCCTACCTCACTTTCCTGCTCTACCACTATTTTACACAGATCCGTGAAATTGAATGCGAAATTACGGGGCTTGATCTAAAATCCGATGTAATAAATAACTGCAATAAATTAGCAGTAAAATATGGATATACAGGTCTACGGTTCAAACTTGGCAACATCGCCGAATATACAAACTTTACGGCGGACATGCTAATCTCCCTCCACGCCTGCGACACAGCCACGGATTATGCAATATATAATGCTGTTAAATGCGGTGTTGGCAAGATCCTCGTCGCGCCGTGTTGCCAGCACGAGCTTAACGGGCAAATAAAAACGGATGATTTTGCCGTATTAACACACCACGGCCTGCTAAAAGAACGTGCTGCCGCCGTAATGACGGACGCAATACGTGCTAACCTTTTAATTTATGCGGGATATAAAACGCAAGTTTTGGAATTTATCGACACATCACATACCGCAAAAAATTTAATGATACGCGCCGTTAAGGCTAAAATACCGAAAGATGTGCAAAACAAGGCCCTAAATGAAATAAAACACCTTACGAAAGAATTTAATTTATCCCCTACCCTATTAAAATTATTTAACCACGGATAACACGGATTTACACTGAAATACAAAGGAGGTAATCAAATGAAAAAAGAATTTTCTACTAAACCCGAAAAAATCAATGAACAATGGCCGGGCGAATTAACTGAACATGGTTCATGGCACGATGAACTTATCCAGCTTCCGTCTCCATTGTTTTTAGTAACATCCTATAAATCCAACGGCAAAGAAAATGCATGCTTTCAAAGCCGTTCTACCTTTTTAGGCAACCGAGGGGAATTTTTTTGTATTCTTGGTTGGGTTCCTACCCACGGTCATTTATATCAAACATTAAAAGAAACCAAATGCTGTGTATTAAACTTCCCGACGCATGATTTAATTGATAAATGTTTTAAGACAATTGAAGTTAACCAGTTTGAAACGGATGAGATAACAGCGGCAGGGTTAACTTCAGAACCTTCGCTTATCATAAACGCTCCACGGATAAAAGAATGTTTTCTGAATGTTGAATGCGAATATTTATGGGAGCAAGAGCTTAACCCGGGTGACCCAAGTACCGTTGTTATCGGTTTAAAAGCCGTTAACGTTTGTATGGACAGCGATTATTATGATCAAAATAAAATCGGTCGTTACGGCAAAACCGGCTATGTTTATTCCGCAAACTCACCGCGAAACCCAGATACCGGCGAAATAGGCAAAAATGGGTATGCAGCGATTGAAATTTACCAATAATTTTTTATTAGCGAAGGGATTATTATATGATTAACCTAACCTTAAAAAACGGAAAAGTCATAGGCGCGGAGCCCGGCCTATCCATCTACGAAATTACCGGTAAAATCAGCGAACGCCTCCAGCGCGACGCTCTTGCCGCTAACGTAAACGGCACACTTACCGACTTACGAACAATTTTAAATGATGATTGCACACTTGAAATACTTACATTTGAGGACGAAGGCGGCCGTTGGACATTCCGCCACACAGCGGCGCATCTTTTGGCGCAGGCCGTGCAAAACCTTTACCCTAGTACAAAGCTGGCCATCGGCCCTGCGATAGAAAACGGGTTTTATTACGATTTTGACTTTGAGAAGCCGCTTTCCTTAGATGAACTCCCAGCTATAGAAGCCGAGATGAAGCGCCTCGCCAAACTCGGCATGAAACCGACCTGCCGCTCCTTGTCGCGCGCGGAAGCACTTGAATTTTACAAGGATGACCCATACAAGCACGAACTTATCTCCGAATTGCCTGAAAACGAAACCATCACATTTTACGATCAGGACACGTTTACCGACCTTTGCGCCGGCCCGCACGTAATGGACACGCGCGTTATCAAGGCGTTAAAACTAACAAGTATCGCCGGCGCGTACTGGCGCGGCAGTGAAAAGAATAAAATGCTTACCCGCGTGTACGGCACAGCCTTCGCAAAACAAGCTGATTTGGACGCACATATCGAGCTGATTGAAGAGGCCAAACGCCGTGACCACCGCAAACTCGGCCGCGAGTTAAATCTTTTTGTAATGATGGAAGAGGGACAAGGCTTCCCGTTCTGGCTTCCAAACGGTCTTACGCTTCAAAATGTTGTTTTGGACTTTTGGCGCGAAGCGCACCGCAAAGCAGGATATTTGGAAATTTCAACACCCTTGATGTTAGATAAAAGCTTGTGGGAAACTAGCGGTCACGCTGATAATTACGAGATGTATTCTACAAAAATTGAAGATAAAGAGTATTTTATCAAACCCATGAACTGCCCTGGCGGCATTTTAGTGTACAAACAAGATTTGCATTCTTATAAAGAGTTTCCGTTGCGTATAGCGGAACTTGGCATCGTCCACCGCCCCGAAAAATCCGGCACTCTTCACGGTCTTATGCGTGTGCGCACGATTACGCAGGACGATGCGCATATCTACCTTATGCCAGAACAAATTAAAGACGAAATCAAAAATATTATTAATCTTGTAGATGAAATATATTCAACCTTCGGATTTGCTTATGAACTTGAGCTTTCTACGCGCCCAGAAAACTCCATCGGTTCTGATGAAGCCTGGGAGATGGCGACCACGGCTCTGCATGAAACGTTGCTAGAACTGAACAGACCCTTTATAATTAACGAAGGTGACGGCGCATTTTACGGACCAAAGATCGACTTCCACTTGCTTGATTCTCTTGGAAGAAGATGGCAAACCGCTACAATTCAGCTGGATTTCAACCTACCTGAACGCTTTGGCCTTGAGTACGTAGCTGCGGACGGCACGAAACAACAACCGGTAATGATTCACCGCACGGTTTACGGCTCTTTGCAACGTTTCATCGGCATTTTAATCGAGCATTACGCCGGTCAATTCCCATTATGGCTTTCTCCTGTGCAAGCCATCGTTCTTCCGATTTCCGATAAGTTCACCACCTACGCGCAATCCGTGGAAAATTGGTTGCAATCCGAAGGTTTCCGCGTAGAAATAGACCGCCGGCAGGAGAAGATCGGCTTCAAGATCCGCGAAGCGCATAACAAGCGTATCCCCTACATCTTTGTCGTTGGTGAGCAGGAAGAAGCCGCAGGCACCGTATCTGTACGCAGCAGAAACGGCGGCGACGAAGGGTCAAAGAGTTTGACAGAAATTATCGAGCGTATGCAGTACGAAGTTAGGGATAGGAAATAGATATGGCTAAAGTACCATTAACGCCTGAAACCGTCATCGCGGTCGGCAACCAACCGACCGCGGACGATTTGCGCGTATTTTTCCAAGGCATCTTAGGGTTTCTATATGACGATTACGCAATAACCCTTGAACATAAACAGTTTTGGCCTAGAAATAAAGGTAAGACGCTTGAACAAATCATCGACAATATCTTACGTTCCCCCATAAACTATACCGCCGCAGATGATGACACAAATAATTTGCCTCATGAAATTTTCAGCATTATAACATCCGCCCAAAGGGCCTTTATTTTGGAATTTAACAATAAAATGAACGAACTTGGTTATGATTACGGCGGCAAAGTCGGCGGTCCATCTTATGAGTGTAAGTATGTTCTTATATACGGTAAAACAAACACAAAAAGCCGCCCAATCACAGCACGGGTGTATATAAGCAACCGGTTTATCGCCGTCCGCTTTTACTTTAAGGATGTTGATAAGCATCGTGAATATATAGAAAATGCACCGAAATACATAAAATCCGCCTTTGCGTTTAAAGACGGCGACTGTAAGAACTGTTCAATTAATTGTAAGAAGATGCACAATTATACGATTGACGGCGTAGCGTACTCTAAATGCCCTTGGAGTACATTCTTTTTCCGTTACTGCACATTAGACATGTTAGAAGATTATATGGCATTATATTCAAAATTTAGCGAGAAGTAATTAACTTAGGACGAGAGGTTAAAATGCTAAAAAGAACAATGATACAGCTATACATCGAAAAATGCGATGAAGCCATAAAGTTCTACCAAGAAGCGTTTAACGGTAAAATGCGGTGCGACCACCGCAACGATGACGGTTCCGTTGCTCATGCAGAGATGGAAGTTTTTGGGCAAATTATCGCGTTTTCACAACGCAATTGGAATGAAAATAAAAGCAAAGCCGTTCAATTATGCTTCCATTTTGAAAAAGGACAAATTGATATAGGCCGCCGTGCATACGATACTTTAAGGAACGATGCATTTGAGATTTACTCAGACTTTTCTACAGCCGACACCGGTTACTGGGATGAATGGCAATTTGAAATCGTTGATAAATACGGCATTTTTTGGTGCTTATTCTGCTAATCCATTAATATTTCCTTCATAACGCCAACAACTTTTTCGATTTCATCCATAGTATTATATTTACTAAGCGAGAAGCGCACGGACGACCGCGATTCTTCCTCCGTAAGCCCAAGCGCAAGCAGGACGTGGCTTACATCCACCGAGCCGGACGAACACGCCGCTCCAGACGACGCGCAGATGCCCGCCATGTCAAGCAAAATAATCATCGCCTCCGCATCCAATTTGCGCGCGGCATCCGCAAAACAAAAATTTACGATACCTGGTAAATGGTTGCTTTGGCTGCCATTTACAAAGCAACCCGGTATCCTTAAAAGTCCGTTAACTAACTTTTCGCGCAATTCCGCGGTTAAGTGAGTACCTTCACACGCCTCTGAAAGCGCGATGGCCATTCCGGCTATAGCCGGAATATTCTCCGTCCCCCCGCGCTTGCCGCGTTCCTGCGCCCCGCCTTGTATTAGTGCTGGCATAACAATGTCCTTTTTACAGTACAATGCACCCACACCCTTAGGGCCGTGGAATTTATGTGCAGAAAGCGTAAGCATATCAACATTTTGCGACGCAACGTCAATCAATACATACCCTACGGCGGCTGCCGCATCCGTGTGAAAGATAGCGCCGTGCGCACGACAAATAGCCCCTATCTTTTCAACGGGCTGGATTGTACCTATTTCATTGTTGGCAAAGATAATAGATACAAAACCGGTATCGCTCCGAATCGCTCGTTCCAATTCGCCGGAGCAGACAAACCCATCGCGGTTTATATCCAGCAAAGATACTTCAAACCCCTCTCTTTCAAGCGATTTTAGTGGGTTAAGAATGGATAAATGCTCAAACTTTGTAGAGATAACATGTTTTCTCCCATGCTTCTCGCCAATAAAACGTGCGGTATTAATCGCATGGTTATTAGCCTCTGTACCGCCGGACGTAAAATAAATTTCTTTTGGCAACGCATTGATACACCGCGCGACGGCTGTGCGTGATGA
>WQWB01000083.1 GCA_009785555.1 Defluviitaleaceae bacterium
GGTTCTTATGTCTATAACTCTACGAAGGACAAAAAAGAACGCGCCGGGCGTATCCTCATCATGCACGCTAATGACAGAGAGGATACGAAGGCTATCTACGCGGGTGACATCGCCTGTGCGGTTGGGTTCAAATTTACGACAACGGGCGACACGCTATGTATGGAGGGTGACGATATCATCCTCGAGAACATGGTGTTCCCAGAACCGGTTATATCCGTTTCCATAGAGCCGAAAACAAAGGCGGGGCAGGATAAAATGGGTATCGCACTTTCTAAACTTGCAGAGGAAGACCCGACGTTTAGAACATTTACGGATCAAGAAACGGGTCAAACCCTTATTTCTGGTATGGGTGAGCTGCATTTGCAAATTATCGTAGACCGTTTGCTGCGTGAATACCGAGTTGAAGCAAATGTAGGTAAACCGCAGGTCGCATACCGTGAGACGTTTGCAAATGCTGTGGATGCCGAAGGTAAGTTCGTACGTCAGTCCGGCGGGCGCGGCCAATATGGCCACTGTAAAGTGCGCTTTGAGCCGATGGAAATCGGTGAGGGTGAAACCTTCGAGTTTGTCAATAAAATCGTTGGAGGCGTCGTGCCTAAGGAATATGTCGGCCCGATTGAGGCAGGCATTAAGGAAGCGATGCAGTCCGGTATTATCGGCGGCTATCCAGTTCTCGGCGTTCGCGCTATTCTACACGACGGTAGTTACCATGAGGTTGACTCGTCGGAGATGGCCTTTAAAATTGCAGGCAGTATGGCCTTTAAGGACGCAATGCGCCGCGGCGGCCCGCTCCTTTTGGAGCCTATAGCCAAGGTTGACATCACCGTTCCGGAAGAGTATATGGGTGACGTTATCGGCGACATAAACTCGCGCCGCGGCAATATAGAAGGTATGGAACAGCAGGCCAATGCGCGTATTATCCACGCGTTTGTACCGCTTTCCGAGATGTTCGGATACGCTACGGATTTACGTTCGCGCACACAGGGTAGAGGCGTTTACTCGATGGAAATCCACCATTATGCACCTGTACCCAAATTTATACAAGATAAGATAAGCGGTGTTAATTAAAGCACCAAATCATACAAAAATAATCTCGAAGAAAGAGGATTAATCAATTATGGCAAAAGCTAAATTTGAAAGAAACAAACCCCACGTTAACGTTGGTACAATCGGCCATATCGACCACGGTAAAACCACGTTAACAGCCGCAATTTCCAAAACACTCGCAACACGCCTTGGTACAGGTTCAGCCGTTGCGTTCGACAAGATCGACAAGACACCGGAAGAAAAACAACGCGGCATCACGATTTCTGCTTCTCATATTGAATATGAAACGGAAAACCGCCACTACGCCCACGTTGACTGCCCTGGTCACGCGGACTATATCAAGAACATGATCACAGGTGCGGCACAGATGGACGGCGCGATTCTCGTTGTTGCAGGCGATGACGGTATCAACTCACAAACGCGTGAGCATATCCTTCTTGCCCGTCAGGTTGGCGTTCCTAAAATTGTTGTTTTCCTCAACAAATGCGATGTAGCTGACGAAGAGCTTCTTGAACTCGTTGAAATGGAAATCCGCGAAGAGCTTGACAAACACGATTTCCCAGGTGATGACACACCGATCATCCGCGGTTCCGCACGTGAAGCTCTCGAAAACCCGACAGGCGAATGGGGCGACAAAATTTTAGAACTTATGTCCACGGTTGACACATACATCCCTGAGCCAGTTCGCGATAACGAAAAAACGTTCCTTATGCCTGTTGAAGACGTGTTTACAATCACAGGCCGCGGTACGGTTGCCACAGGCCGCGTAGAGCGTGGTCAACTCAAAGTCCAAGATAAAGTCGAAATTATCGGCCTTAGCTCGGAAAAACGTGAAACCGTTGTTACGGGTATCGAAATGTTCAACAAATCCCTTGACTTTGCGCAAGCGGGCGATAATGCCGGTATTCTTCTTCGCGGCGTAGATCGTAAAGATATCGAACGCGGCCAAGTCCTTGCTAAGCCAGGCAGCGTTACACCGCACACAACGTTTACCGCACAGGTTTACGTTCTTACCAAGGAAGACGGCGGCCGTCACAACCCATTCTTTAACAAATACCGCCCGCAATTCTACTTCCGTACAACCGACGTTACCGGCGAGATCACTCTTCCTGCTGACGTTGAAATGTGCCGCCCAGGCGACCACGTTGAGCTTACGATCGAGCTTATCACACCTATCGCCATGGAAACGGGTCTCAAATTCGCTATACGTGAAGGCGGCCGTACAGTAGGTGCAGGTCACGTTGTAAAAATCATCAAGTAATTTATACAGTTAAAATAAAACCGGCCCGGTTCGGCTATAATTATCGAACCGGGCTTGTTTTAAATAGAATAATATTTTGGAACATTTTACGTTTTGTAACGTCGTGATAATTAATAGATAAGTCTTTGGGCATATTATCTATAAAATCATGATATACGAGAAAGGATGTAATTCAAATGAAAAATATAAAACTTTCACGTTTTACAAAAAAGGTTAACGCGCTGTTTCTTAGTTTTATTATGGCTATGGCATTACTTACGGCTTTTGGCAGTACGAGTGCTTTGGCTCAGAGTTGGACTAATCAAGTGCCAACAGTCACAGCGCGTTTGGTAAATCATGGCTCTAGGTTAGAAATAATATTAATGCCGCCATCAGGGTATACAATATTTTCCGTTGATGCTACGATATCCGCATTACAACAGGGAGAGTTCTCTATAACCTCAGGTATTATGGGTTCGGATGTAGCAGGCATACCGACCATGCTAACGATAGACGGCTTGACTGGGCGAACTGGGGTTCATGTGTTGGAACTTGATATATTATACAATCACGGACGTTACCGTACTCGCTATACGGAAGTGATTTTTCTTAATACGCATACGATGGACGTGCAGCTTAACGTAATGAATATTAACTTCTTCAACGTCACACCATTTGGAGTGACGGTATTCGCCAATTTCAACCAATGGGTTTTTGATAACGACTTAGAATGGGGATTTGCTTTCTATACCTCAAACGATATAACCGGCAATCCAGTTATGACAGTGATGGCGGATTTACAAGGCGGAGGAATATCAGCTCATGCTCATATCGACCACCTTACACGAGGTGAATCTTTCCACGTCTTCGCATTCTATGAAAGTTGGCAAAATGGCGTTCCCAGGACTTATTTCCTAAACCACGCTGTATTTAACCATGGCGCAGGTGAAGCGGTGTTTAATTGGCAAGCAACCCCTGCAAATGTTGGCGGTATGATATCCGCAAATGCCAACGTCACAACCGTTGGGACACACCCTGTTGCGGAAATTGGTTTTGTGTATTCCAACGTAAACCCAATACCCACGCTAACATTAGACGGCGTACCGACATCCGGCAATTTTAAGCACGTTGCCGGCCAATCGAATATGGCCGCACCGTTTAGTATAAACGCAACGTGGGCACCAAATTTCGGCAACAATACTTCGGCAACATCTTTCTGGGTACGTCCGTATGTTATACATGCAAACGGTTCGATCAGCCACGGTGAGGTACGCCAGGTTCATAATATTACCCCGTTTATGGGTTCTGTTCAGATTGTGGAATCGCTTGTTATGGGGCTTTCGGCATTCGTGAGGATTCAAGCCAATAATATATTAGCCGGAGACATTATAGATTGGGGCATTGCCTACTCCACCACAAACCGTAACCCTGTTAGGGCAGGGCAATCTTTTGCTTCCGCACCCACTAACACCGGGGCAACCAGCTATACGGTCACGATGGATAATCTTATGCCAAACACCACGTATTTCGTGCGCGCATATTTCCTTCCAAGAGGTAGCAATACCTATATTTACAGTCCAATGGTAGAAGTGCGTACGGGTATCGGAGCGGACGTTGCCATTATGCCGCCTACGGCGGTTGCGTCCAACTCCGCGGTTTTGCAAGGTAGCCTTGCCATGCCAGGCGGCGGTATGCCGGCAAGCATTGGCTTCGTTTTATCCGATACAAATAATATGCCGACAAGCGAAGACCGGGTAGTTACGCTTCCGCAGGTGCGCACGGGTAACTTTAGCGTTATTGCGGACGGATTGTTCGCAGGCACGCAGTATTGGGTACGCGCGTTTGCGCGGTTTGGCACAGGATCGAACGAGGTTGTTTACTCCGCCCCCACAACTTTTAACACGGCGGCAAATTCAGCCAGAATTACCGTATCTTTCCGCAACGCGCAAGGGCAAGAACTTGGCCAACAGGTTATAAACACAACAGTAGGTAGTACCCTTAACGTAGCACATCTTAATTTCCCAACAGGTATGCGTTTACTGCAGGATACATGGAGCCTTACTGTACGCGGAAACGAGTTTGTAACGTTAAATGTAATCCAAGGCCAGCAACCTGGATGGCAACAACCGGGCTCGGGTGTTCAACCGCCGCCTCCACCGGGGGGTCAAGGGCAAATAGCCCCTGTGACGGAGAGAGCATTTATGACAGGGATAGGTAACCGCAATTTTGGGCCGGATCTGCCCGGTACGCATTTAGACGTTGCAACCATGCTCTTTAACCTTCTCGCCGATCCAAATGTAAATTACACGTTTAACGCCCATATCCCGGACGTTGACTATTCAAATGCAAGGCAAGTCAATATTGTAAACTTCGTGCTTTCCAACCGCTTAATGGGACTTACGCCGGAGGGATATTTCCAAACAAACGTACCAATCACGCGCGCCAATGTCGCGCTGGTCATCACCGAGGTTATGGATCTTGTTACCAAATATGCGCGCTACGGCACAGGCCATACTATAGACGGCGTTACGCAAAACTTCCCGTCTGCCTTTGGCGATACGAACACGCATTGGGCACGCGGCGTTATATGGCTTGCAACACAGGAGGGCATTTTAGCCGGGTTCCCGGACGGCACGTTCCGTCCCAATGAGGCCGTTACCCGTGCGCAGCTCGCCGTTATTTTCAATAGGATGTTTGAACGCTCCCAATTACCGCTCGGTAACCAAGAATTCAATGATGTGCCGCTTAACCACTGGGCGCGTCCCGCAATTCTAAATTCCGCAATTCCGCATTAATCTATAAAGACGTAAGGTGTCCCGAGAACGGTGCACCTTACGTTTACCTGAATATATGAAAAGTATCCGTGTAAAAATCGTTATAAATGTTTTGGTTCTAGTGCTTATCGTTATGGTTTCGGTAGGCACTTTTACCGTGCTTCGGCTTCGGCGCAGTGAGGAGGATAACGCATTTGGCATACTCTCCAGTACGGCAGGAAGAATAGCAAGTGAAATTATACAGCGTTTCTATACGGAAGGCTTTCAATTCTTTCTTACCAACCATTTCCGTACAGCGGAATTTGGTGATATATTCGAATATTATATTTTAGATAGTACCGGTAGGGTAGTTGCCGCCTCCTTTACTGGCGATGTGGACACTATTACGCAGGGCAGGCTTAATACATTTATAGTTATAGACGGGATTAATTCCGGTGATTCCGTTTTTGAGCCGTGGGTAACTTTTACAAACAGGCATGGACATTCCGTCCGCGGGATGCAGTATGTGCGGCGGCAAGTGCTTGGTTTGGACGGGGAGGCATATATTATTTACCTGAGAATGGATGCGGAGAACATCCTGGACGGGATAGATAATATCTTGGGCATGTTCCTCATGGGGCTTTTAATGGCTTTTGTGCTTGCGGTGTTTATGGGTATTGTCTTTGCGTCTTCTATAAACAAACCCATACGCGTTTTGACAAATAAGGCAAAGGAGTTTGCACGGGGCGAATTGGATATGGTAGCCGACGTGCATTCGCGTGATGAGATCGGCCAGTTGGCTGAAAGTTTTAACAATATGGCGCGCGACCTTAAACTAACCATGGCGGGACATGAGAACGAAAAGAACCAAAAGGAAGTCGTGCTTAACAATATGACAGATGGGGTGCTTGCGTTTGACAATACCGGCGCACTTATACACGCAAACCATGTGTGCCGAGATTTGCTTGGATTTAACTCAGCCCATTTAGAGAAATTGAACTTTATGCGTTTTTTACAGCGCCTTAGGATAGACGAAAAAAGCATCAACAGAAACGATATTACCGAACATCTTTTGGAGATAAATGGAAAATATATTAACGCGGTATTTAACCATTACCAATACCGTGACGCATTGCCGGATGCCCGCACTCCGCATACCGCGCTGGGTGTTCGGGCATATGCTTTAGGCGGGATTGTAATACTTTTACAGGATATGACAAAGCATGTGCATTTGGATAATATGCGTAAAGAGTTCGTTGCTAACGTATCGCACGAGTTACGTACGCCGCTTACGACGATAAAATCTTATTCCGAAACGCTTTTAGACGAGTTTTCTGAAAAGGGCGGAGAGGAGAACGAGCATAACATAGATTTTTTAAAGACAATTGAAGGCGAGGCTGATCGTATGACTCTTTTAGTTAATGATTTGCTGGAGCTTTCCCGCATGGACAATAAGCAGTTGGAGTTTAATTTTACTGTGTTTGATTTTGTCGAACTTCTTCGCAGCAACGTTACAAAACATCGGATGATGCTTGAAAAGATGCAAAGTACGAA
>WQWB01000084.1 GCA_009785555.1 Defluviitaleaceae bacterium
AGTGAGTGCGATGGTGTATTTTGTTTTCATATAATGCTCCCCCATTAAATACGTTTAGGGGTATTATATTACTAATATTTGATTGTGTCAAGGTAGTACATTACATATGATACCCGCTTTCGGCACAAACCCGCCAACGGGTTTACCGGGTATAACCATATATCTCGTAGCTTTACCTACTTTCGCAACCATTTCAATCGCCTCATGGAGTTATTTATCAAAAAATAATAGGAGGAAAAATGTTTAACATCCAAACACTTAACAAAATATCCCCAATCGGCTTAAAGGAGCTTGACGGCCGCTTTGCCGTGGCGGATGATATGGAAAACCCGGTAGGCATCATCCTTCGCTCGTTTAAGATGCATGATATGGAGCTGCCGGCAAGCCTTGCCTGCATAGCCCGCGCCGGTGCTGGGGTAAACAATATACCTATCGACAAATGCACGGATGCCGGCGTCGTCGTCTTCAATACGCCCGGCGCAAACGCCAATGCGGTGAAGGAGTTGGTGCTGGCTTCGCTCTTCCTTTCCGCGCGTAAGATTTATCAAGGCATAAATTGGGTGCAAGACCTTGCCGGTAAAGATTTGGCTATACAAAACGATGTGGCCGGTTTGGTGGAGAAGGGCAAAGCCAACTTTGGCGGTACGGAGATTTTAAGTAAAACTATAGGCATAGTAGGCATCGGCGGCGCGATTGGGTTGAAAGTGGCCAACGCCTGCCATGCCCTCGGCATGAAAGTTATCGGAACCGACCCGAGTGACAGCGCGAAGACATTGGCTGCGCTGCACCTTGATATTAAGGTGTTTGCGTCTACGGATATTGGGGCGATTGCCGGCGAATGCGACTATATCTCCATCCACGCGCCGTACATGCCTGCCACAAAGCATATGTTCAACGCGGAGACGCTGAAGCTGTGCAAGCCGGGCGCGGTTATCATAAACGCTGCCCGCGCGGAGCTTGTGGACGATGAGGCAATGAAGGCCGCGCTCAACGCGGGGCATATCGCGTGGTATGTTACGGACTTTCCCAACAACGAATTACTTGGGCATGACAAGATTATAACCATCCCGCACCTTGGCGCGTCCAGCGAGGAGGCGGAGGAAAACTGTGCCTACATGGCCTCCGTTCAAATGCGTGAGTTTATCACGAAAGGTAATGTCGTTAATTCCGTAAATTTCCCAGGTGCGGAGCTTGAAGGCGATTTCGTTTCACGCCGCGTTATCCTCTTTCGCGATGATGAAGCGGAGTCGGTTTGCAAACGTATACAAGAAATATTCAGTAAGCGCAATAAGGGGTTTTCTATAGCATATACTGTGAAGAATGGCTTGGGAGTTATCATCTTCGGCCTTGCCACAACGGGGTGCAACGGCGCATGCGATATTATTAAAGAGCTGCCGGAAGTTATTAGGACGAGAGAGATACAGTAGAGGCGGTAATTTACCGCCAACGGAGGTATACTATATGTCAAAAATAATCCCATTAAGAGCACTTCGCCCAAAGCCTGAATTTGCAGCGAAGGTGGCGGCGCTTCCCTATGATGTTATGAACACGGATGAAGCTCGCGAAATGTCCAAGGATAACCCTTTATGCTTCCTAAATATTACCCGCTCGGAGATTAATCTGCCTGACGGCGCCGATCCATACGCGGATGAGGTCTACAATTTGGCGGCGGAATATTTGAAGAAGCTGGAGATGGATGGCGTACTTATGCGCGAAGATAAGCCGTGTTATTACATCTATGCCCAAACGATGGGTGGGCGCACGCAAACAGGTATTGTTGCCGGCGCGTCTATTGATGAATACTTTGATGGCAGGATAAAGAAGCATGAACTCACGCGTGAAGCTAAGGAGGTTGACAGGATACGCCATATGGAGGCGACTAACGCAAACACGGGTCTTATTTTCCTTGCCCACAAGCCGGAACCTGAGATTACGGCGCTTATAAAATGGTGGACAGAAAGGAACGAGCCGGAAATCAGCTTTACACCGGATGATGGCGTAACCCATTCTGTGTGGGTTGTTACATGTGATGGCGTAATCGCCGAACTGAGGAGTCTTTTTGAAAAATTGAATGCGCTCTACATAGCTGACGGGCACCACAGAAACGCTTCCGCCGCGAAAGTCGCGCAGAAAAAACGAGCCGCTAACCCGAATTATACAGGGGAAGAAGACTTCAATTATTACATGGCGGCGATTTTTTCAAGTGATGAGCTTATGATTATGGATTACAACCGCATAATCAGTGATTTGAACGGGCATAGTACGGAAGGGTTTTTGGCAAAAGTCGGCGAGAAGTTTTCCGTGTCGCCGCGTACGTCGACAACACCGATCAAACCGCGGGAACGTCACGTCTTCGGCATGTACATTAATAAAGAGTGGTATGAGATTACGATAAAACCCGAATATGTGGACGAGGCAGACCCCGTCGCGCGGCTTGATTGTGATATCCTTCAAAAACACCTGCTTGCGCCGATTTTGGGTATCGAGGACGTGCGGACGAATCCGAATATAGAGTTTGCGGGCGGCCTGCGTGGTTTGGATTATTTGGCGGAACAGGTGGAAGAGCAGGGTGGCAAGGGTGTGGCGTTTGCCCTTTTCCCAACATCAATGGATGAGTTGATAGACATCGCTGACAGCGGCCAAATCATGCCGCCAAAATCCACATGGTTTGAGCCGAAATTGCGTTCGGGTTTGTTTGTGCATACTTTATAGATTTTTTAAATGAAATTTTTGCGTTTGATTTTATTGTAGGGGCGGCAAATTACCGCCCCTACTCCTTATATATCCGTGCTTTTTTCGTTATCGCCATTTATCAATGAAACGATATCCTGTATGACGAACATGCGGTTGTCCAGTACCGCGATTTGGTCGGCGCAGGAAATAAGCTCGTCACTGAGGTGTTTCGGTATCTCATCTTTATATTTATATTTAACTTGGTGTTCAAGCGTAGCCCAAAAATTCATGGCTTCTGTGCGCAGCTGGATTTCTACGGGCAGCGTCTCAATGTTGCCGGAGTGGTAGATACCAACCTCTATGATCATATGGTACGAGCGGTAGCCGCTTTTTTTAGGGTTTGTAACGTAGTCTTTTTCGGTGGTAACGTTAATGCCAGGCATCTCGCGTATTAGGCCGGCGAGGTAGTATATATCCCTGGCATATGAACAGATTATGCGTATGCCGGCTATGTCGAAGAGGTTTTTCCTCGCACTTTCCGCCGTCAGCTCGAAATTAAGTTTATGTAGTTTGCCCGCTATGCTTTCCGGGGCCTTTATGCGCCCGGCTATACTGCCAATTGGGTTAGCCGCGCCTCTCTCCACTTTAAGCGCATCATGGATGATACTTAATTTCGTAAGCATCGTTCTGTGAGCCCATTCATAGGAAAGAAGCAGTTTTTTTAGCCTCTCAAATTCCAATTCGCAAAATTTAACAGCCATATTAGGTTACTGTCCCCTCATATTATAGATTTACCGTAAAAATCGCACCACCGCTTGGTCTGTTTTCAGCCGTTATATGGCCGCCGTGCTGGTCCGCGATGGATTTTACGATAGATAGGCCGATACCCGTGTTGCCGCCTTTGCCTTTATAAAACCGTTCAAAGATATGCGGCAGAACGTCTGGTTCTATGCCGTTTCCGTCGTCCATGAATTTTATTTCCACCTTACCATTATATTTGCGGCAGGAGATAATAATTTCAGATTTTGCATATCTTATTGCGTTTGATAACAGGTTATCAACGGCGCGTGCAAGTAGGTCGGCCACGCCCGTGTAGGTTATGCCATCTTCATCAAAATCAAAAACGAAGGATAGATCCTTTTTTTCGGCTAGGTTTTGCTGGCGTGTGACGCAGTTTCTTATGGTTTCCGACAAGTCGACAGCCTCAGTTTTGTATGCGGTTGTGATATTGTCTATTTTTGCAATGTAAAGCAGGTCAGTCACAAGCTCAGACAGCCTGTCCGCCTCTTCCAAAATCGTCTCACCCGCTTTCTTTGCGTCCATTATGCCGTATACGATACCCTCTGCGTATACTTTTATGGACATAAGCGGCGTACGCAGCTCGTGCGAGGCGTTCTGGAAGAACGTCTTCTGCGTTTCATCATACACGCCCAATTGCCTGACGGATTTGTTGAGCGCGGCGTTTAAAGCGTCCAGCTCGGCATCGCGGAATTCAAAGTCATTTGTGAGGAAGTTGCCTTTGCCAATGCCAGAAGCGAACGTTCCCAGCCTTTCAATAGGCTTGGTGATGGAGTTTGCCAAAAAGTACGAAACGATAGCCGATGCGGCAAACATAATAGCCACCAGCGGGATAAGTATCATGCCGGATCGCTCTGCCGCGACCTGTTCAGCGACGTAGTAATAGCCTCCATCGCGTATATTGCGGCGTATGGCGACGTTAAATATTGAGGCAGTTAGGAAATACGACAAAAACAGAACCGCAATAAATGCGATTAACATGCGGCTGCGGACTTTCGTTTTTTTATTGCTCTTCCGCAGGTTCATCGCGCTCTCCGTCCTTTGCCCATTCCATGCGCCTAAAGATTGCCTTTATCCTCATAACCAATGCCATTGGGCTGAATGGTTTAGTCAAATAGTCGTCGCTGCCTAAATCAAGGCCCGTCGCGTAGTCCAAATCCGAGTCGCGCGCGGTAAGCATGATGATGGGGACGGTACTCAGCTCGCGTAGTTTTTTGCATATAATAAAGCCGTTTTTGCCGGGCATCATAACGTCAAGCACTACTAAGTCGGCATGCTCCGCCGTAAACGCGGCCAAAAGTAGGTCGCCGGTCTCAAAATCGCGTACTACGTAACCGGCACCTTCTAAAAATGTCTTAATGCCGAGGCGGATGTTTGTTTCGTCGTCGGCTATGTAGATTATTTTTGATTTACTCATGTATACACCTCTTAGCTATTATTATATCTAAAAATACGTCTTGTTGCAAGCATTATTATGTGTTATAATTTACATTGTTTTAGGAAAACTCTAGCGAAGGTGATTAGGTGTGAAGATTGTAATAGAGAAACCGTTGGACGGCGAAGAAGAGCAGGTAATCGTCAAATGCCATAATATAAACCCGGAACTGCTTGACCTGCTTAATTCCCTAAAGGCGCAGAACATCCTGCTGATAGCCTATGCCAGCGGGGAGATACATCGCATCCCGCCGGCTGACGTACTGTACATCGAAACCGTCGATAACAAGACATTTCTATACTGCGCTCATAATATATACGAAAGCAAGCAGAAACTTTACGAGCTGGAGGAGTTTAATCTGCGCGATTTTATGCGCGTGTCCAAGTCAGCTATATTAAATTTAAGCAAAGTAAAGTCCCTTGTGCCCTCTATGTCTGGTAAGATAGAGGCTGTGCTTGTAAATGGTGAGCGGGTTATTATCTCGCGCTTTTACGTCGGCGCGCTTAAAAAGAATTTGGGTATATAGGAGTGGTGTAATATGGACAAAAAGGAAATCATCAAGGAAATAATGGAGTCGTTTTTTGTTATTTTTACGGTGGCTATTATAGTAAACGGCATAATAGCATATATAGGCGATGTGGGGACGCTGCCGATACGTTTTGTTTTCGACATTCTGCTTCTGTCGTTCTTTTCATCCCTTGCCGGTTTGGTTCTTTATTCAAAACGTGAAATGAAACGCGGAGAAATGATCTTTAGATATGTACTGCACTTTATTATTATAAGCGCAATCGCGTTGGGTTTTGCCACATATATGCAATGGGTAAATTGGCAAACCCCATCCACCGTGATTGCCTTTGCCATCGTTGTTATCGCAATATATATAACTACACACGCGGTAGTCTTTATACAAATGATATATCTGACAGGCGAGCTTAATAAAAAGCTAAAAGAGCGGTATAAAAATTAGGCTTTGCATCTCACTGTGAAAAATTTGCGGCTTACCCGTCTTATAATGCAGGTTACTTTACGGTTACTTGCATGAAAAGATTTATATGCTATAATAATATAGCTATACATGATTTTTGTTGGAGGTAAGAACTTGAGAAAGATTATTGAGATTGAAAATTTGGTAAAGTCCTACGGCGACGTTAAGGCTGTTAAGGGTATCAGCTTTTACGTTGAGGAGGGGCAGCTATTCTCCTTCCTTGGGCCTAACGGCGCGGGCAAATCCACGACGATAGACGTGCTGTGTACGTTGCTTAGCAGTGATAGCGGCATGGTGAAGGTAAACGGGTTTGAGCTTAAGACCAACGCGGAGGACATACGCAAAAGTATAGGTGTCGTTTTCCAGGATTCTGTGCTTGATAAGCTGCTGACCGTACGGGAAAACCTAAAGATCCGCGCAGGGTTTTATAATACCCAAAAAAATGAATTGAAAATTATGGTTGATAACGTTATTAAAACGATCAACCTTGGCGAATTTATTGACCGCCCGTATGGCAAGTTATCCGGCGGGCAGAGGCGGCGGGCGGATATTGCGGCGGCACTCCTCCACAAGCCTAAGATTCTTTTTCTGGATGAGCCGACTACTGGGTTAGATCCGCAAACGCGTCTCGCCGTGTGGGAGACCGTGAAAAAACTGCAGGCCGAATCGGGTATGACGATTTTCCTCACCACGCATTATAT
>WQWB01000085.1 GCA_009785555.1 Defluviitaleaceae bacterium
CACTTGCCGCACAATTGCCCCCGCTTCTTCTGGAGAAAAAAGCTCAAGCGGTGTATGCCCGTGCCTGTATCGTGTCAAACCTACAGGAACGATGGAGAGTGATGCTGCATATGGCATAAGCCTAGCCAATTTTTTTATGGTTTTAGTCAATTCCTTGCCGTCATTTAGGTTCTTGCAAAGAACGATCTGAAAGTTCATTGTAACTTTACTGTGCTTAAAAAATTTTAAGGTGCGCCACAACTGACCGCTATTGGGGTTGCGTAAAAGCTGCTTCCGTACCTTCGGCGTGATTGCGTGGACGGAAATGTTCATCGGTAGCAGTCGTAACTTGGTGATTCTACGGAAATCGGATTTGTCCATGTTCGTAAGGGTGATGTAGTTACCCATTAGGTATGACATGCGGTAATCGTCGTCTTTTAGCATGAGGGTGGGGCGTACGCCTTTTGGATTTTGGGAGACAAAACAGAACAAACAGTTGTTGTGGCAATTACGCACATCGTCCATCAGTCCGCTCTCAAAGGTTAGACCAATGTCTTCATCCTCATCTTTTTCTATAATAAAATACAGGTGAGAGTTATTACGCTCCACCGTAATTTTTATCGTTTCTTCCATTGCTGCCAGACGATAATCAAACACATCAAGCGGACGGGCATTGTTAAGGGAAACTAAAAAATCCCCTTCTTTAATGCCCGCCAAATCTGCCGGACTGTCTCTAAGAACGCCGGTAATCTTGATATTTTGCATTATGGCTTACGCAGACTTTGTTTTCATATTGCGTAAACACGCTGTGCACATCTTAACGGTTTCCGTGTTGCCGTTTGTCGTGACGCGCACCTTTTTGACGTTGGGACGCCAGTAGCGGTTTGCCCTGCGGCTAACGTTGCTACGGGTAATGCTGATGCGGTGACCCGCAAGTCTTCCCTTGTCACAGATAGAACATCTTGCCATTTTATTACACCTCCGTCTAGCCAATTAATATAACATAATAAAACAAAATAATCAAGCATTTTTTATTGGTTGCCGTTTATCCCCACGGTAGCGCGGTTGTAACGCCATATAAAGTGGTTCTCTTCGTAGTAGTACCAGCCGGAGACGTTTAACGCATCAATAATAATTGGGTGCAGCATCGTTGGGTTAAGGTCGAAATATCCGGGCGTTGTACCGTTTATGGAGAAGACTAAGCCGCTCCGCCCCTCGCCGTACTCCCATCGGTTAAACGCCACCAAATTGCCGTGCCTGCCTATGTAGGTAAACCCACGCCGCCCCAATGAGTTTAGGTGCCGCGCAACGGACGCGTCGGTAATGTCCGCTGGGGTGCCGCGTACCATGCTTATCCATCCATCATCGAAGAAAAAGATGTTGATGTCGGCGTAATCATGTTCCACCAAGTATGTTTTTACGGTGTTTATGGCGTTTTGGTTGTTGCGGAACGTCCGCTCTACGCTTGCCCGGCTAACCGGTAATGTGCGGATATAATCGCGGAATAGCGGGGCATATTGCCAAATCGCAACCGAAAAGGCAATTACAAGCACGCTTATGGCAATTAATATCTTTTTGTTCATAATTAAACCACCTCTATGAAATTTTAGCATATTTGCGGCATAAACACAAGCCTTTATTTTTGGCTTGAAATTTGTTTGCGGATGTGTTATCCTGTTAAATATATGAAATGAATATTTGAGTGCTGAGGGATGTTATTAAGAAAATGATTGTTAGGCTAAGCAAACAAACTTTAAAACATTTGCAGAATTATCCGTATAAATATAACTCAAATACCAATACCAACACAGAAGGAGACTTACAGATGAAACATTATCCCGCAGAGCCATACCGCATCAAGGTTGTGGAGACGCCGAACATGTTAAGCAAAGAGGAGCGTTACGCCGCCATAAAAGAGGCAGGATACAATACTTTTTTGCTTAAGTCCGAAGACTGCTACATCGATTTCCTTACAGACAGCGGCACGAATGCAATGAGCGACCGCCAATGGGCGGGGATGATGATAGGTGACGAGGCGTACGCCGGCAGCCGCAACTGGCTGCACCTTGAAGCGACGGTGAAGGAGTATTTCGGGTTCAAGCATGTTGTGCCCACTCACCAGGGCCGCGGCGCAGAGAATATTTTGTCAACCCTTCTCATAAAACCGGGTACATACGTGCCTGGCAACATGTACTTTACCACAACGCGCTACCACCAAGAAGCAAACGGCGCAACTTTCCGCGATATCATCATTGACGAGGCGCATAACCCCGAAATTGATCTGCCGTTTAAAGGCAATATTGACCTTAACAAACTGCAAGCTCTTATAGATGAAGTCGGGGTGGAGAACATACCATATATTTGCCTTGCCGTAACTGTAAATCTTGCTGGCGGCCAGCCCGTGTCTATGAAGAATATGCGCGACGTGCGTAAGCTGTGTGACAGATATGGCCTTAAAGTTTTTTATGATTGTACTAGATGTATGGAAAATGCTTATTTCATAAAAATGCGTGAAGATGGGTATGCGGATAAGACGATTAAGGAAATCGTGCTTGAAATGTTCTCATACTCTGACGGTGCGACGATGAGTGGTAAGAAGGATGGTTTGGTCAACATGGGTGGGTTCCTCGCCATGAACGACGACGAGCTGTATACACGCGCCCGCGAGATGGTTGTAGTGTTTGAAGGTATGCCCTCCTACGGCGGCATGAGCGGACGCGATATGGAGGCCTTTGCGATCGGCATCAAAGAATCCGTGCAGTTTGAATATATCCAGCACCGTGTGGAGCAAATCGCCTACTTAGGCGATAGGTTAATCGCCGCCGGTGTACCTGTGATCAAACCAATCGGCGGTCACGGCGTATTCCTTGATGCGCGGCTATTCCTTCCGCACCTTACGCAGGAGCAGTTGCCCGCGCAAACACTGGCGGCGCACCTTTATATGGAATCCGGCGTACGCTCGATGGAGCGTGGTATCGTTTCTGGCGGCCGTTGCAAGATCACGGGTAAAAACCATGCTCCGAAGTTGGAGACGGTACGCCTCACCATACCGCGCCGCGTGTATACGTACGCTCATATGGATATCGCCGCCGACGCCATCATCAGCTTATATAAAAACCGTGATAGTATACGAGGTTTGAAGTTTGTGTACGAGCCGCCGATGCTGCGTTTCTTTAACGCGCGTTTTGATTATTGTGATTAATGATGAAGCAAACATATAAAAATTTCTATGAACTGACGACATCCATCCAAGCCGCATCCGCTAAAACCATAGTGGTTGCGGCGGCGGAGGATATGGCGTCATTGTCGGCCGTATCCGAAGCGTGCGGCAAGTTTCCTCTGAAGTATATTTTTGTGGGTGATAGGGATAAGATCAAGCATGTGTCCGATGAGTTAGGTTTTGCGGTGGATGAAAGCCGTATCATCTCTGCATCGTCTTTTGGGGATGCCGCCGCGAGGGCGGTATCTGTAATACGCGACCTGCCGAAGGGTACTGGCATTTTGATGAAAGGTAAGGTTGATACCCCAACCTTCCTTTCATGCGTATTGGACAAAGAAAACGGCATACGAAGCCGGGATGCGCTGGCACGAAGCACCGACCAGGACGATACGCGCACAATGTCGCACATCGCAATGCTACATGTCCCGGGTTACCATAAGCTTATAACGATAACCGACGGTGGTATGTGTGCACACCCAACTTTTAAGCAAAAGGTAGATATTATCCATAATGTTACGGATTTTTTGAACGGCTTGGGTATTGTGCCAAAAATCGCGGTACTCTCCGCAAGTGAAGCCATAAACCCCAAAATACAGGAAAGTGTTGATGCTTATGAATTGGCAAAGTTGTGCCAAAGCGGCGGCTTGGGCGATTGTATAGTGGAGGGTCCGCTTTCCTTTGACCTTGCCGCCAATAAAAAAGCGGCGGAGGTTAAAGGTATAGAGTCTCAAATCAGTGGCGACGTTGACGTGTTGCTTGCCCCAAGCGTTACGGCGGGTAATTGCCTTGCCAAAGGGCTTATTGCATGGGGCGGCGCGACGATGGCGGGCGCGGTACTTGGCGCACAAGTGCCGATTGTGCTTGTCTCGCGCGGGGCGAGTGCGGAGGAGAAGTTGTTGTCTATCGCTATTTGCGCTAGGTGATAATTAGGCAATGTTAGAAAGGATGCGAAGAGATGAAGAGGTTATTGCTAACGTGTGTAATTGCGTTTGTTGTTATGCTTTGCACAGTTATGGCAGGGTATACGTCCGATAATGAGCATCCGATTGACCTTGAACGTGTTTTTTATCTGTTTAATATGTTAGACGGCCTGCTGGATGCGGACGACGGTTACCTTTGGGGTTCACCGCTGCACGGGCCGGTTGTGTTTGTATGTGCGGCCACGAGGTTCGCCGCCGCAAATATGCCGGTTTTATTGGGCGAAATATTGGAAAAATATGAGCCGCTTGGTTTGTATGTAGGAATTATCCCCGACGGCGTAATAATAAGTGATACTATCAGTGAATTTGGCGGGCGCGTGTGGGGTATGGTTGTGTGGAGCGAAAGCTTTATAGATGAAACGGACAATGCCATGCGCCTTCTCATACATGAACTGTTTCATGCTTGGCAGTTTGGCGGCTTATTTATCGGCAACCCATTTAGTAGCAATAACACTCATGCAGACGGATTGGATGCACGTATCAGCATACTTCTTGAGATAAATGCCTTACTGTACGCTTTACGTACGGACGGGGATGAGCGTACCTCCGCAATTGTGGACGCGCTGTCCATCCGTGCGGAGCGGAGGAGGCAAAGCGGCGCGATAGCACGGAATGAGAATATCGTGGAAGTAATGGAAGGGCTGGCGGTATACACGGATACGGTATTGAGGCGTGACAGCTCTGAAGATAGAATTGCAGAGATTGAACTGTACGCAATTTCGTGGTTGAACGGCAGTATGCCTATGCAGTTTTTTGGATATGCCACCGGCGCGCTGTACGCTTTGCTCCTAGACGAAGTCGGCGCGGATTGGCGTAGCGGCGGTATACGGTGGAACGCGGACTTAGGCGCAATCCTTAGGCAAACCATCGGCCTTGGCATAACCGATCTTGTACCCTTTAGTGATATCGACCTCGAACTGTACGGTTATTCATATATACGCCAAATACAGGAAGCTTGGGTTTTGGAAAATGAACGTATTGTCCGTGAGGCGCAAGCGGCTTTTTCCGGCCCGGTACTTCTTTTATGCAGAGATGGGGTTATTGACTGGTATGACCCTAACCTTGACATAATTGCGCGCTTCATACCATGGCCTGACTTTTACGGCAGCGGTATATACGAGCTGGATTACGGTTTGGAAGGTATCATATTGCGGGACGATATGAGAGGGTTTGATTGGCTTGTAAACATCGGCACTTTTGTCTATACAGCCGATTTCGGGCGGCTGGAGGTAGCCGGCGGGGTTATGATGTTCATCGGCCGCACAATCCATCGGCATGAAGTGCCTGCGTATGGCATTGAGATTGACGGAAATACAGTGACGGGATCCGGCTGGACGCTTACGCTTAATAATGGCTTCTATATCCGCACTGTTGGCGGCGTTCATTTTGCCATCGGCGGTGAAGCGGGGGATGAACCGCAAGGTTATAAATATAATTTAAATCCTTGACATGAAAGGGACTAAATAAATGAAGCAGTTACTTACAGGCAACGAAGCAATAGCAAGAGCAGCATACGAGGCGGGAGCGCGTTTCGCGTCGGCATACCCAGGTACGCCATCGTCGGAGATTTTGGCGAATATTACGCAATATAAGGAAATACACGCCGAATGGGCGCCAAACGAAAAAGTCGGCTTAGAGGCTGTCGTTGGCGCGTCCATGGCAGGTGTGCGGGCGATATCGTCTATGAAGCATGTTGGCCTCAATGTGGCTGCGGATCCGTTATTTACATTCGCTTACACGGGCGTAAATGGCGGCACGGTGATTATCACGGCGGATGAACCAGGCCAACACTCCAGCCAAAACGAGCAGGACAACCGCTGGTTTGCGATAGCTGCAAAATTGCCGATGCTAGAGCCATCCAACTCTGCCGAGTGCAGGGACATGGTGGTGCAGGCCTTTGAGCTTAGCGAAAAATATGATACCCCCGTATTGGTGCGGGTTACGACACGAATATGCCATTCCAAAGGCATTGTTGAATTAAAAGATAGAATCGATCATACGCCTGTAGAATATAAGAAAGATGCGGCAAAGTTTGTTATGGTGCCGGCCAATGCGCGTGAACGGCGCGCGG
>WQWB01000086.1 GCA_009785555.1 Defluviitaleaceae bacterium
CCGCACGCCACCCGGTAGCCAACGTCAACGCGTTTAACCGTCTTGCGTGGGGTCGCCAAAACAGCGCGGCATTACACTCAAGCTTGGAATGGACGCGCGTCGTTCCGCAGGTTCCTGGTTCGTATATGGCTGTACGCGCCATCAACAATGCCTTTATAGCGTCGATCACCGCAAACGTAAACCCGATAGACCAAATATTTGATGCGGCTGAGATACTAAACCGTGAGCTGACGATGAAGCGCAGGGAATTCGGAATTATAGATTAATTAATCCGTAGATAACCAGTCTTAATTAAATTGCGTACCGAGCTTGCGCGGACTAAGTGCGTTTACGCTCAGATTGGGTGCGCTACCAACTTTCACAACGAAGTGGAGTGCCGCGCAGGCTTGTAGAGCCGGCCAGGGCACGCCTATGCTCACTAAGAACGAATTTAACTTAAGATACGTATTAGATAGGTTCATACACATGAAAGGAGTGGTAAAAATTGGAAGACAGAATAAGGTCAAATAACCCTCGTAGCTTTCGTGCAAATAAAAATTTGTATTTCATGATGGCGCCATTTTTGATAATATTCTTTACATTTACGATTTTACCCGTGTTGACGAGTATATTCTTTAGCTTTACAAACTGGAATGTTTTACAGCCGCCGATTTTCTTGGGGCTTGAAAACTACAGGCGTCTCTTTCTTGACGACCCGCAATTTATGCAGGCAATCAGGAACACATTCCATTTCGCCGTTATTATCGGGCCGGTCGGTTATCTGCTCAGTTTCCTAATGGCTTGGGTTATAAATGAGCTTACGCCAAAGCTCCGTGCATTCTTTACGATCGTGTTCTACGCTCCAAGTATCGGTGGCGGTACGTTCATGGTCTTCGGTTTTCTATTTTCGCCGGACCCGCACGGCTGGTTTAACGCGTTCCTACTCAACCTTGGCGTGATAGACAGTCCGATCCTATTCAACCAAGACCCGGTTTGGATGCGTACAGTCGTTATAATCGTGTCCTTGTGGATGTCCCTTGGTTTCGGCTTCCTATCCTTCGTTGCCGGATTGCAGACAATAGATAGGACGCAGTACGAAGCCGGTGCGATAGACGGCATAAGAAGCCGCTGGCAAGAGCTGTGGTACATAACGTTGCCGAACATGAAGCCGCAAATGATGTTCGGCGCGATCCTAAGCATTACAGGGTCGCTGGGCATCGGTGCGGTTCCCGCCGCGCTTATGGGTATGCCATCGCCGGGTTACGCCACGCACACACTTGATAACCATTTGAATGACTTTGGTTCGATCAGGATGGAAATGGGCTACGCTTCCGCGATAGCCGTGTTTATGTTCGTCTTGATGATAGGCGCAAATGCGCTGGTACAGAAGTTCATCCGAATCGTTGGCACATAAGGGGGGAGAATAAATGGCACAAACTGCACAGCAAGCACCAAAACCGGGTTCCATGTCCGGGCCTACACAATTAAAGTTTGGGGCAACGCCACCTAAGAAAGACAGGCACAAAGGCTCGCGCTCGTGGCTCTCCCGTATATTAGGCGGTACCGGCGCAAGATCCAACAGGACGGTATGGGGAAATTTCATGATGATCCTTTTCCTCTGCGTAATGGCCAGCCTTTTCCTTATCCCCGTCGTTATGATAATAAACAACGCATTCAAACCCCTGCACGAGCTTTTGATCATCCCGCCACACATCTTCGTGCGTAACCCTACGTTACGTAACTTCCAAGATCTTGGACCGATCTTCGCGAATACGCTGGTTCCGTTTTCTAGGTATCTGTTTAATTCGTTATTTATCGTGGCGTTGGGCTGTATCGGCCAAATCTTCTTTGCTTCAATGGCGGCTTATCCGCTGGCAAAGTATGAGTTCCCAGGCGTACACCTTATTAACAGGCTCATCGTTCTCTCGCTCATGTTCTCCGGCGCGGTAACGGCGATACCAAACTTCGTCATCGTGTCCGCGCTTGGGTTTATTGATACATATTTTGCCGTAATCATACCCGTATTCGCGCAGACTCTTGGCCTGTACCTAATGCGTAACTTCATGGGGCAAGTATATTCCAGCGTTATAGAATCTGCCGCGATAGACGGAGCGGGCGAATTTAGAACACTTTGGACGGTGGTTATGCCCGCCGTTAAACCTGCGTGGATAACGCTTATTATCTTCTCATTCCAATCCATGTGGGGCGTTACTGGCGGCGCGTTTCTTTACAACGAGGCATTAAAGCCACTTAATGCGGCACTCGGGCAAATTACGGCCGCTGGGCTTGCGCGTATCGGCGTCGGCTCGGCCATTGGGTTAATAATGTTTATGGTTCCACTCGTTATCTTCATAATAATGCAATCCAACGTTGTTGAAACCATGAACTCATCAGGTATGAAAGATTAATCTTGCAGGAGGAGGTAAATTATGACAAATATTAAAAGACTGTGTGCGCTGTTGCTTGCCTTGTTTCTCGTAGCGGCGATACCGGTTTCCGCCTTATCCATGGAACTTACGAGTTTCACATATAACCGCGTCGGACGCGGGCGCGTCTCCTTCATGGCGTACGTGTCGCCAAATCCGTACCGTTTCGTACGCAGTGTCACGGCGGATGACTTAAGGTTTGAAGACGGCACAGGCGTTCAATCATTGGCGCTCATCAGCTATCTTTTCGTTACGGACGACAGGATCTTTGTCGCAAATGGTGAGCATATTATAGTTACCGACCATGACTTTAACCCGCTTTACCATATCACAGGCATGTACTATAATGGCGAATGGCAGGAGTTTTCCGGCACGACCCACCATTTCGGCGGTATTTTCGTTACGGAAAACGGAGACATCTTCGCCACCCAAACCGGCGTGGGGAGAACTATCCATTGGGATTCGGATTTTAACGTGATACGCGTCCTAGGCCGCCCTGCGAATATGCCGCCCATGGTTGCCCATATTGAATGGGCGCCTTGGCGTATCGTAGTAGACAGGTTTGACAGGATATACATAGTTGCGAGAAATATTACCGAGGGTATTATAGAACTACACCCGGACGGTAGCTTTTCTCGTTTCTTCGGCCAAGTGCCCGTCGTGTTCACCCTTAGGGACGCGATAGCGCAACGCTTCCAAAGCCGCCAACAGCGTGCGGCCGCACGCCGACATGTACCAACAACATTCCTTGCCATGGCGCTGGATAACGACGGGTTCTTCTACACTGTAAACGCCAGTATGGCGGGTGATGCAAGGCAGCTTCGTAAAATAAACACGCGCGGTACGGACGTTTTGCGCCCAATGGCTACCCCTACCGGTGATGTTTTCCCGCAGGGTGACTTCAATATAAATACGTTTGCCCGTGGCAGTGGCGCGTCGGTTGGCACCGGTCACTCCAGCTTTATCGCCGTTGACGTAAACGACTTTGGCGTATTTATCGCACTTGATGAAACCCGTAACCGTATTTTCGCTTACGACAGCGAGGGTTATATGCTCTTTGCCTTTGGCGCGCAGGGTCGTGCCGACGGCAACTTTATGAACCCGTGGGACATTGCCTTTTTAGGGGATAACCAACTTATAGTTACGGATAGGACAAAGCGTTCCATTGAGATCTTTGAACTTACGTCATATGGCGAAGCGATTTTCTCGGCGATATACCTTCAACACAACTTCCAATTTGACGCAGCCCGCGATATGTGGGAACGCGTGCTTGCCTACAACCAAAACTTCCATTACGCATATATCGGCATCGGCATGTCCCAGCTTCGCGCAAGGGAGTTTGATGCGGCTATGGAGTCTTTCCGCCGCGGCCAATCGGTACATTATTTCTCCCGCGCTTTCGCTGAAGTCAGAAACGACTTCTTCAACGAATACTTCCTAATCGTCGCCGGTATCGTAATCGCTTTCCCGGCATACAAAATCACGCGCAGATTCTTCTGGAAGAAGAAGCCGAAAACAGATAAAAGGGAAACCTGGTATTCCAAGTTGAAGGAAAATTTCATAACCTTCCCATTCTACATAATCCGCCGTCCATTTAAGGCGTTTGAGGAAATAAAGCTCTACGACAAGGGCAAGTTTTCTGTCGTTGTAACGATTTTTATCGCGCTAGGCATACAGTCACTCCTTACTGCCCAATTCCTTGGATTCGTTGCGCGTGGGTATTATGTAGGCCATGCTGTTACTCCGGTAAATGTATTGGGGGTAATTCTGTTTGCCATGATACCGGTGCTCCTCTTCTGCGTGGCAAACTGGAGCGTTACGACGCTAACGAACGGTAACGGCAAGTTTAAGCATATCGTTTACGTATATGCATACGCACTGTATCCTCAGATACTGCTCAATATCATCGGCCTTATACTTACCAACTTCCTTACGGAAACGGAAATCGTATTCGCTACCTTCCTTATGACGGCCGGTACCGTAATGACATTCTTCTACCTGTTCCTCGGTATTATCGTCGTGCATGAGTATACGCTCTTCCGCGCTATATTTACGATTATATGCACAATTATCGCCATGGCTATTATAGTCTTTATCTTTGGTCTTTTAATATCTATGACCGGCGACGTTTACGGCTTTTTTGAGACGATATTCCTTGAATTGAGGATGCGATAACCAGCGTTATAAAACCAAGTAGGTTTTCCGGATTGTTTTATTTCTTGTGAGGTGATTAGATGAAAAAGATTTTAACATTTGTTTTGGCGGCGATAATGGCACTCTGCGTATTTGCCCCATTCGCGTATTCGGAGGAGGAGGATATCTTCGCCCTGGCTTTTGCAGATACGCGGTTTGAGCTTACGTATGAAAACGAATACGCATTTCTACTGATGGACGCGCGCCGCGTTGCCTTTCGCGTTGTGTGTAAGGAGACTGGAGCCTTTTTCGACACAAAACCGCAACCTCAGGGTGTAGCCGCGGTTCAGAACGTCCAAAACTCAAACTTTATTATTGAATATATGTCCAACCTGCATACTGGCGACGGCGGACGAAGGAATGTTTACCGCGCATGGAGTGACAGTATAAACCTTAACCAAACAGAAATCCATATGCTTGAGGACGGTGTACGGATTGATTTTACCATTGGTGACCTGGATCGCGTTCTGCTTTCGGACTTTCCAATGTTTATATCCTCGGAGCGTATGCACGCCCTAGTGTTTGACCATAATGACCCGGCAATCGTCGCGACATGGATTCAGCGCCCTGGCGTTGTTATGGATGGCGGAGTTTTTTGGGTCTACCAGGGAGGGTACTATAGACGTCGCTTTGACTGTCTTGACGAATATGGAGACCCGACAAGCGTTTCCCCTCCCGTTTTAAACCGCATGTGGCAGGGTTTCTATGGAAACGGCCTCTACACGCCTGAAGAACTTGCATACGATAACGCATATTGGAGTTTTGTACCGGAAGATTCTCGTCGCTGGGTGGAAGTATCCATGTCCTATAGACTTGACGGGCCTGACTTAGTGGTTACGTTTTACACCAGCGGGATGGTCGTTGTGTCTGACGAGCCGGAGAGGACGCCGATCATTAACGTTACTGTACATCCACACCTAATTTCTGGCAGAAACGACCAAAGCGGTTATATATTCGTGCCGGATGGCAGCGGTGCAATTATCCGTTTGGACGCATTGCGCGACGCACCTGCACCCATGAATATGCCCGTATGGGGCGGCGATATCTTCCATTTGCCCTGGTTCTTTGAAGAGCAGTTCATACAAACGACTTTACCAGTGTACGGTGTCGTTTGGGAAGATACGAACACGGCGGTTTTGGCTATAATAGAGCAGGGCGCGTCCGCGGCCACAATCCACGCTACGGCGGCTGTAGCCGACCCGTTTGCGCGCGCTTTTACCTCATTTGTCATAAACGAAATGCAAGAAGTACCGCTTTTGGCGCGCAGCGCTGGGTGGATGCACAACACACGTCCAATGTTCCACGATACGCCATTTAATGAAGACATTATCATCCGTTACGTATTCCTTCAAGGGGATCGGGCGAACTATGTCGGCATGGCAAAGGCTTTCCAAGCTCACCTCATGGCGCACGGTCAATTATACCAGCGTATACCAAACACGCCAGACGCGCCGTTCTTCGTCAATCTCATAGCAGGTGTGCCGGTTATCCGTACGTTTGCCGGCCTTATACCATATGACACATATGAGACGCTGACCTCCGCGA
>WQWB01000087.1 GCA_009785555.1 Defluviitaleaceae bacterium
CCGAGGGTAAGCGGATCACTGACGTCAAGTACGCTATTTGCGAACCAAAAAATTAAAAGCGCTGTCATCAGGTTTGCGATGAGATTTACCACCGGCCCTGAAAGCCCATTAAGGATTACCTCCAATAGCCCGAGTTTGTAGTATCGTTGATTCATTTCGTCAAACTCATCCATCTTCTTATTTTCCATGTTAAAGATTTGTACAATTTTCATTCCGATGACGTGTTCAGCCAAAAAGCCGTTAATGCGTGAAAGTAAGGCTTTCAGTTTAATAAAATTCTTCCTTGCCAAAGCTCGGTAGAATACGGTGAGAGCAGCCACGACCGGAACGGATGCAAGGCTTGCCCACGCCAAACGAGGATCAAGGATGAACATGGCGGTTATAGTCATCGCGACCATTGCGATTTCGCGGATGAACATGATGAAGATGTTTGAATATAGATCTGACAATGTCTCCACATCCGACGTGACGCGGGTTAGGATTGAGCCGCTTGAGTTATTGTCGAAGAAGCGCATGTTCATCGTCTGCACATGGCCAAAAAGGGAGGTGCGTATCTTATGTATGACTTGCTGCCCGAGGTAACGGAGGGATAAAGCTTGGGCATAGCCGCTTAACTGGACGAAGACGACAAGGCCAAGCCATATTAAAGCAAACAGGATGTAGTTGAAGTCCGCTCCGGCGACATAATCATAGCCATATCCGCCGGAGTATGAAAGGGAGTCAACAATCGACCCCATGATAAGTGGCTGAATAATTGCCGCAACGTTCATCAAAAGAACCAACAACAATGAAATTGCCGTTATCGGTTTGTTTATATTGAAGTATTTTAGGAGGCGAAGTACGGTTCTACGGTTTTTCTTCTTTGTGTATTCAGACATTCTTTCCGCACGGTTCATTATTTGCCACCCCCTTTGCCGTCTAGGCGACCTTCTCCGTTCGCTCCGCTCACTTTTTTGGCAGCAAGCGAGCCAGAAGTCACTCCTATATTGCCGCCGGTATCGGTATCGGTGCCGCTGGTCTGAAGCATAACTAAATCGTAGAACGCACCCCTTCGCTTCATCAGTTCGTCGTATGTGCCAAGTTCGGCGATCTCACCATGCTCGCTAAGCACCAAAATCCTATCCGCAAGCTGGGCGGCGGCGGCGCGGTGGGTTATGATAATACCTGTTATGCCGGATATGTACTGCTGAAGGCCTTCTATTATGGCATGTTCCGTCTCCGCGTCCACGGCTGAGAGGCAGTCGTCTAACAGAAGTATCTTCGGCTGCCTTACTAACGCCCTGGCGATACTAACGCGCTGCTTCTGCCCGCCGGAGAGCGTCATCCCGCGTTCACCCACCACGGTTTCGTATTTGTCGGGGAAGGTTTCAATATTGTCGTGTATGCTTACCGCCTTAGCCGCCGTGAAGATATCTTCATCACTCACCGAATCGCTATAGAAGCGGATATTGTTCATAATCGAGTCACTGAACAGGAAGTTATCCTGCGGAACGTAGCCGATTGCGCCGCGCAAATTCTTTATTGGTATGTGGTTTATATCCTCACCGTCTATCGTTACCATACCTGTTGGTATCGGCCAAAGCCGGAGCAAAATATTGGCGAACGTGGACTTACCAGAACCGACGGGACCAGTAACAGCCAGAGTTTCGCCTGGGTTTATCGTAAAGGATATGTCATTAAGCACGTTACCGGCGCGCTTGCCGGGCATTTCCTCCGTCGTGGGGTATGCGAATTTAAGGTTGCGCACGGTTATCTTACCGCCCTTAACCTCCGTACCTTCCTTAGCTTGGCTGTCGTTGACCGTCGGCGTTGTTTTTAGCATTTCGTCCAACCGCTGGATACTTGACATACCTGTCTGCCATAGTTCAATAACTCGGCCAACCATCGACACGGGGCCGATAATAAGTGCGATATAGCCGTTAAAGGCTATAAAGTCGCCAAGCGTCATAACATTATACGGATCTATTACCATACGGCTGCCGTAAATGATAAACACCGCAAATACAAGGCCAAACGCAATTTGGATTATGGGCGAGATCGTGGCGGATAGTTTAACCTGCCGCATCTCGGCCTTCCATCGAACCGTGGACAGCTTCGCAACGTTATCAGACTCTAAATCCTCCTGCGCATAGGTTTTTATAACGCGGATACCACTCAGGTTCTCCTGTATCTTAGACGCAAGGTTGCTTGATGCCTCACGTATTGCGTATTGGCGGCGGCGGAGCTGTTTGCGTATACGTGATACGAAGAAAATTAAGAAGGGCGCAGGGAACATAGCAAAAAACATCATCCCCCAGCCGGCGGCGGCCTGCATGTTGATGGCGGCGATGGTGAATATCGCTACGGCATCAAGCGCGGCGACGAAACCAAAGCCGAACATGCGGCGGATAGCCGTTACGTCCTGTATGGCGCGGGTAATGATGTCTCCTGTATTGTGCTTTATGTAGAAATCGGCGGAAAGTGTCTCCAGGTGTTCAAAGAGTTTAAGCCTCACATAGGTCTCCGCACCCCGTGTAAAGCCAAGCACTAGGAAACGCCATATAAAGCGGATGGCAAAGGCCATAATAGCCGCAAAGCCAATGGCAAACGCCGCTGTCGCGATATACGACCCAGCAAACCCTTGGTCCAACGTGTCTATCGCTTCACCAACCAGCCGCGGTATCGACGCGGCAAAATAGGTGGATACAAACACCATCGCAAGGCCGAAGATATAGCGTACCCAGTTTTTCTTAAAGTACGAAATCAGCAAACCTTTCATTGATATGGTTTTTTGAGTTATCATAGGGTCTCCTTAGTTTCAAATTTAATTTATTTTAAATAACGCAGGATAATACGAAGCTCCTGCAACTATGTGAAATACATAAACCTTATTTCCAAGCAGTTTGTAAATACATATATATTTAATCAGAAATTGTATCCAAGTCAAGCCAAGCATGGGGGAGCAATTAAA
Organism: Defluviitaleaceae bacterium; assembly: GCA_009785555.1. Classification (GTDB taxonomy): domain Bacteria; phylum Bacillota; class Clostridia; order Lachnospirales; family WRAX01; genus WQWB01. The sequence goes on from WQWB01000087.1 coordinate 2,951, forward strand.
CTTGATACATATGTTTTATACTTTTCATCTAAACGCACCCGTACCTCTGCGAGTGGAATTGAGGTTTCTCCATTAAACAACGATTGTTCTGCCAGCAACAATCTTGATTTAAGCGAAGATAATTGTTTCCATTCTTCAAATGCTACAATACTCATCACAACCAAATCACCTTCGCCATCTTCGGTAATATAAATTGGCTCACCTAATTCACGCGCTAAATCAGATATGCCTCTGTAGTCATCTTTTAAAGTCTCCGACGATCTAATAATCATATTACGCCCCTCTCCTAATCCAATACCTCTGCACCAAACCTTTAAACGTATCGCTATAAAACTCATCTTCCATCACGCCGCCGCATTTACGTATAACGCCCGCCGACGCTGTGTTGTCCTTATCGCAAGTCACCATCACGTCATTTATGCCTACGGCATTGCATATCATAACAGCTTTTTGTAAGATCGCGGTGGCATAGCCTTTGCGCCGTTCCGCCGGCCGCACGCTGAAGCCGATATGCCCAGCCTCCCGGCGCAGGAAATCGTTGAGCGCGAGGCGGACGTTACATGTGCCTACTAGTTCATCGTCATGTTCCCGCACGGCGAAATAAGTCAGAGAAGGCACATCATCGCCCTGCAAATTAGCAATGTCAAAATCATGAACGATTTCCAGCAGCCATTCTGCGTACAAGTTATTCTCAACGGCACGTGCCAACCCGCCGGAGCCATAGGCTTTGGAATTGGCCGATGCAAACTCGCGGATATAATCAAAAGCCTTATCTTCGTAACTTATGTTAGGAAAAACAAATTTCATACTGACCCCCCAATCATATCCGTTTAATCCAATATCTCTGCAGCATACAGCCATACGAATCGCTGTAAAACTCCTCTTCCAAAACACCGCCGCATTTACGGATCACGGCAGCTGAGGCATGGTTGTCCGCATCGCAAGTCACCACAATATCATTAAGCCCTACGGTATGACACACCGAAGCCGCTTTTGTTAAAATTTCCGTGGCGTAGCCTTTGTTCCTCTCCGTTGGGCGCACGCTATAGCTTATATGCCCCGCATCCCTGCACAAAAATCCATTCTTTGAAATGCGTATATTGCAGATGCCTATCAGACTGCCATCCCGCTCCCTCACTACAAAATAAGTAAATGCGGGTACACTGCCATACTCGACGTTCGCTACATTTATTTTCCATATATGCTTACCAACCCATTCGGCATATGTGCCTCCGTCCAAAGCGGCGGCAAGCCCGCCCGAGCCGTACGGTGTGGAGCCATCTTCACGGAATTCGCGGATATACTCATTTGCCTTGCTTTCGTATTCCTCGGTATGCACGGTGCAGGGCAATACGAATCTTATCATAAATACCCCTATTTATCACGGTAATGAGAACCGCATTGCGTTATCTCCAGCCTACCGTTCTCTATACGAAAAACAATGCGGTTCTTATCATCAATCCGTACACTCCAAAAACCACTGAGAGCATGTTTCAGCGGTTCGGGCTTTCCAATTCCGCTATAACCGTTTCGTTCGATGTCTTGGATTAACTTATTAATACGTTTGATGGTCTTTTTGTCTTGCATCTGCCAGTACAAATAATCCTCCCACGCCGCATCATGCCATATTTTAATCATCCTCAACCTCGATTAACTCACGTTCCGATGAATTTATACCAGCATTTATATCAGCAATTGCCGTTTTAAGCCTATTCATATTCTCATACGAATAAAATGGGTCTACTTCGGCAGACACTTCAAACGGTATTCTTTTTTCTCTGGTTACTTTGTGCGCAAAAATCATGAACGCGGTATAAATACTCATTCCCATTTCTTCACAAGTTTGCTCCATATTCCTGTGCAAACTTTCATCCATTTGCAAATTTACTATTGTTTGAGACATACATTTACTCCTTTCAAGTCCTATTCCTCATCCAACTTCAACACGCTAAGGAACGCCGACTGCGGCAACTCCACGCTGCCGATGTTGCGCATTTTCTTTTTGCCTTCCTTTTGCTTTTCCAACAGCTTCTTCTTCCGAGTAATATCGCCGCCGTAGCATTTCGCCGTTACGTCCTTACGCATGGCGGATATCGTCTCACGCGCGACGATTTTACTGCCTATAGCCGCCTGTATTGGTATTTCAAACATGTGGCGCGGTATCTCTTTTTTGAGCTTTTCCACCATCTTGCGGCCGCGCTCCTGCGCGCTCCCAGCGAAAACAATGAAGGACAGCGCATCCAGCATATCATGGTTAAGCAGAATGTCCAATTTTACCAAATTTGACGTTTTGTACTCAGACAATTCATAGTCAAACGACGCATAACCGCGGCTGCGGGATTTAAGCGCGTCAAAAAAGTCGTAGATGATCTCGTTAAGGGGCAATTCGTAAAACATCTTAGCCCGGGTTGAATCGATATACTCAACCCCAAGATATTCACCGCGCCGGTTTTGGCACAATTCCATAATCGGACCGATATATTCCGTCGGCAAAAGTATTTCAGCCTTTACGACGGGTTCCTCCGTGCGTTCAATCTGCGACGGGTCCGGGTAGTTCGCAGGGTTACTAAGCTCAAGCATCGTGCCGTCGGTTTTGTATATCTTGTATATAACACTTGGCGCGGTAGTAATCAGTTCCAGGTCAAATTCACGCTCCAGCCTCTCCGTAATTATCTCAAGATGAAGAAGGCCAAGGAAGCCGCAGCGGAAGCCAAAGCCAAGTGCAATAGAAACCTCCGGCTCAAAGTAGAGCGCAGCGTCGTTCAACTTCATTTTGTCCAGAGCGTCGCGCAGATCCGTGTACTTTGACCTGTCCGACGGGAAAACGCCGCAATAAACCATCGGCATGGCGGGTTTGAAACCAGGGAACTGCTCCGTCGTTGGGTTTGCGGCAAGCGTAACCGTGTCGCCTATCTGTGTGTCCGCCACGTTTTTTATGCTCGCGCAAAAATAGCCCACTTCACCGGCGGTTAATTTGCCTGTAGGCATAAAACGACCCGGGCGGAAGATACCAGCCTCCGTAACCTCAAACTCCTTAGCTGTGCCGAGGAGGCGGATTCTATCTCCTTTGCCGAAAGAACCGTCAAAAACACGGATAAAAACAATAACCCCTTTATA
>WQWB01000088.1 GCA_009785555.1 Defluviitaleaceae bacterium
AAACCAACTACATGAGCAAATTTAAAGTATTATGGACACTATACTTCACATTCATGAAGATCGGCGGCTTCACCCTTGGCGGCGGTCCGGCGATGATACCCATAATCCACCGCGAATCCGTAGACAAGCACAAATGGGTATCTGACGAGGAAATGCTAGATATCCTCGCCCTCGCCCAATCCATGCCTGGCGTTATCGCCATAAACGCCGCAACGGCGCTTGGTATCAAGGTTACTGGGCTTCTGGGTGCATTGGCGGCAACCCTCGGCATCGTCACGATTCCACTTGTGCTTATCGTGCTTATCGCCTCCGCTTTCAGTAACCTGATGGATTACGAAGCCGTGCAATGGGCGTTTTTCGGCATCCGTGCCGCCGTAGCCGCCCTCATGGTATATGCCGTCGTCCGCCTGTTTAAAGGTGCGGTAAAAGACTATTTCCAAGGTGCACTATTTGTTGCGGCAATTATGGCGATACTTGTTTTTAACGTACCCCCGCAATACATCATCCTCACCGCGGCAGCGATTGCCATAGCCTTTAGCTTGCTTCGCGCAAAGATAAATGGCGGTGATAAAGTATGAGAGCTTATTTTACGCTATTCGCCGCATTTTTCGTGATCGGCCTTTTGTCTTTCGGCGGCGGCATGGCGATTATACCGTTCCTCGAGGCTGAAGCCCTGTCCCGCAGCTGGCTTACGGCTGCGGAAATACCCAACATGATAGCAATTTCCCAAACGGTACCCGGCGCAATTGCGGTCAACATGGCGGCCTTCGTAGGCTTTACGCTATACCGCTTGCCTGGCGTGTTTTGGGCCGTACTTGGCGTATCTTTGCCGTCATTCGCATTAATGTCCGCCGCTACGCATTTTATATCCAAAGTTAGAGGCTCCCGTATCATAAAAGGAGCATTCTACGGTTTGCGACCTGCGGCTTGCGGGCTTATAGCAGCATCAGCCATACGCATGTCGTTCCTTCAGTTCTTTGGCGGTATCAATATCTCCGATGTAATGACTGTCAGGGTTGGCGACTTGTCCGTCGCCTCGATAATCATTTTCGCCGCCGCACTATTCTGTATGCTTAAGCTAAAAATAAACCCCGTTTTCGTTGTATTAGGTGCTGGCGTTGTCGGTATTAGTTTAGGCTTACTCGGATTAATTTAAAGGGGGAACAAGTAATGCTTGATATATCTCTGCTTGGCACAGGCGGCATGGTACCTATGCCAAACCGTTACCTTACATCCATGCTTTGCCGTTATAACGGCCGTATGTTACTTGTAGACTGCGGCGAAGGCACACAGATATCCATGAAGGTTTTGGGCTGGGGATATAAAAATATAGACTGCATCTGCTTTACCCATTTCCATGCGGACCATATCGCCGGCCTACCCGGTCTTTTGCTTGCGATATCGAACTCGGAGCGCATAGAACCGCTTACAATCGTTGGCCCGCCTGGTTTAGAACACGTCGTCCGCAGCCTGCTCGTCATTGCGCCGGAAATTAATTTTGAAATAAACATAATGGAATTGCCTGTTAGGGAACATTCGGAGATACCCGTTCCGCTTACGGAGTTTTACCTCAGTATTTTGCCGCTTGACCACGGCAAGCCATGCTTCGGCTACAGAATTTCCACGAAACGCGGAGCAAGGTTTGATTTAGAGCGCGCGAAATCCTTAAACCTACCCGTAAAACTATGGGGACGTCTACAGCGCAGCGAGACGGTGGAATACGAAGGTAAGGCCTACACTCCAGATATGGTGCTGGGTGCTGAACGTAAGGGGTTTACGCTTTCCTACGTTACGGATACAAGGCCGATACGCAGGATTTCCGATTTCGTAAAAAATTCCGACTTATTCATCTGCGAAGGCCTATACGGCGACCCGGAAAAAACCGAGCAAGCCCGTGAACACAAACATATGACGTACGCAGATGCCGCTACGCTCGCACGAGACGGAAATGTAGGTGCGCTCTGGCTCACCCACTTCAGCCCGGCGATGATAAATACGAAAGAGTTTTTACCGCTCGCCCGAGGAATTTTCCCCAGCACGTGGGCGGCATATGACAGGATTACAAAAACATTTAAATTCGAGGAGGATTAAAATGCAAGTACCCGATTTCAAATCAATTTTCGGTAAAAATGTGCCTATTCTATCCGGCGCAATCCATTATTTCCGCGTCCACCCGGAATACTGGCGAGACAGACTGTTAAAACTCAAAGCCTGCGGCCTTAATACTGTTGAGACATACGTGCCGTGGAACTTACACGAGCCGAAGGAGGGGCAGTTTAACTTTGAGGGCCTCGCCGACATCGTATCCTTTGTGCAGCTTGCCGGGGATCTTGGCTTAAAGGCAATCGTCCGCCCCGGCCCGTACATCTGCAGCGAATGGGAGTACGGCGGCCTACCGGCCTGGATCAACAAAGACAGAAACATGCGCATACGTTGCAATTGGCCTCCTTTCTTGGAAAAAGTCAAAAACTACTTTTCGGTGCTTTTACCCAAATTAGTTCCGCTTTTAGATACAAAAGGAGGACCGATAATCGGTATACAGGTTGAGAACGAATATGGTTCTTTCGCGGCAGATAAGGATTATCTGAACTACCTAGCCAACCTCACGCGTGAGCTTGGTATAGACACAATGCTCTTCACTTCCGACGGTTGGAACGTTGAGATGCTTGAGGGCGGCACTTTGCCGGATTTATGGAAGACAGCCAACTTCGGCTCCAATCCACAAGGCGCGTTTGAGATGCTGCGCAAGTTCCAGCCGGACGGACCGGACATGTGCATGGAATTTTGGTGCGGCTGGTTTGACCATTGGGGCAAAGGCCACCACACCCGTTCTGCGGAGGATATGGCAAATACGCTGGACGGTATTATAAAGGACGGCGGTTCAGTTAACTTCTACATGTTCCACGGCGGCACAAACTTCGGATTTTGGAACGGCGCAAACCTACAGCAACCACTTGAATATTTCGCTACAACAACATCATATGATTACCACGCACCGCTTTCCGAAGCGGGTGACATAACACCAGCCTACGCCGCAGCCAAAGCCACGATCGAAAAATACTATGGTCCCGCTCCGGACATCCATGTGGAAAACACGAAGAAAATCGCATACGGTGAGATTACATTTAATGAACGCTATTCGCTTTGGGATAATCTACCTGAACCCGTAAAATCCGCCGCTCCGCTCACTATGGAAGAATTGGACCAAGAGCTTGGCTATGTCCTGTACAGGACAACCGTCAAAATACCGAAACTGCATAAGGAAAGCGGCCGCTACGGCCTACCCCTACGTATAACCGGCCTGCGCGACCGTGCCGTCGTTTACGTGGATGGCAGGAAAGTCGGCGTACTCTACCGTAACACGCCGCATATGATATTGGAACTACCAAAACCAACCGGCGACAGCTTCCGCCTCGATATATTAGTGGAAAACATGGGGCGCGTGAACTACGGCCACGACCTGCAGCAGCAACTCTGCGGCGTCACCGGCTCCATAATTTTAGGTGGACACACGTTGTTTGGGTGGGAAAACTACTCTTTGCCGTTTAACAAAATACCAAACCTAAAAGGCCGCCAAACCGCTAAGGACTGTCCTGCGTTTTACCAAGCAATATTCAATATTGATGAAACTGCCGATACGTTCCTTCACATGGACAACTTCGCGAAAGGCTTTGTCTTCGTCAACGGCTTCAATATCGGACGGTACTGGGAAGTCGGCCCAGCACGCACGCTGTACATCCCCGCCCCACTACTTAAACAGGGCGAAAATGAAGTAACCGTCTTCGAGTTTGAGGGATGCAACGAGCCAACCGCCAAATTTGTCGACAATCATGTTTGGATAAAATAAACTTAACAAAATTAATATAAAACAAGCATCACAACCGTAATATGGCGGTGATGCTTGTTTTTATATTATTCTAAAAATTTTAAAGTTAATTTTGCCGCATTTATGATTCCGTTTATATTATTGATCGCAGCATATGTTTTATATTTATAAAGATTATTAAACTCGGTAAATGCATTGATTTGCGCTTCGGATAGGGTCTCTCGCTTCCTGTATTTTGCGTTCATTTGCCGTTGCAGTTCATTTACGACTTCCGAAAGAGCTTCCGTGCTGGCGCGAAAAGACATTTCGGCATTTTTCATAATGCAGCCTCTTTCATAACGTATTTTAAAAGAGTACGGGCAGACGTAGGGGCAGGGTTCACCCCTGCCCCAAATTCCTTCAATTAGAACAATTTTCCGCCGCCAAACATCATCATTAGCATAATCAACATCATCGGATTTTGTCCCATGCCTCCAAAAATACCCGGGCAAAGAATCATTAGCATGAAGAACATCATCATCGGATTTTCGCCGTCCATGTGGTGCATTGCGTTTACTGTGGGGTTCATGATACCTCCAAAAATATTACGGCCGTTAGCCTTTGTTATATTTTATGGAAACAATGTATAAATATTGCCTGTCTAGCCAAAATAGTACAAAGATGAGTTTAAATTTTATTTTAAGGGAGTATTTGTATGGATATCAATTGCACCGATAACTGCGTTCACCAACACGATGGAAAGTGCGTTCTTGTAACATTGCCCGCGTCGGCACGGCTTAATACACGAGCATTGTCGCATAAATGTCTTTATTACGATTCTCCGCACAACAAGCCATCCACGCAAACTGACGTGGAGCGTCCTATACTTTTTTAGGTTTCATTTACAAAGCATAAAATTTTCCTAATTTGTTGTATATTTAGTATTGTTAAATTGACAGGCTTTTGATATAATCACATGGATAAAAAATATTAAAATTAAGGTGATTATATAAATGCTTACAAAATTAGGTATAGATATCGGCTCAACAACCGTAAAGGCGGTAATTATAGATATTAATGGCGGCATCCTCTTCCAGCGATACAGCCGCCATTTTACCAATATACAGGAAACGCTGTTATCTATTTTTAACGAGGCACGAGACAAAGTCGGCGATACGCCCCTCTCCTGCGTTATTACGGGTAGCGGAGGTCTATCCATTTCTGAGTGGATAGGCGTACCGTTCGTCCAAGAGGTTGTAGCTGTAGCCGCCGCCGTTAAAAGCGCACACGCGGAGACCGACGTTGCTATTGAAATCGGCGGCGAGGATGCAAAGATCATATACTTCACCGACGGTTTAGAGCAACGGATGAACGGTATATGCGCCGGCGGCACGGGCGCGTTTATAGACCAAATGTCAAGCCTTCTCCAGACGGATGCGGACGGGCTTAATCTGCTTGCGGAAAAGGCGGAAAACATCTACCCCATAGCCGCACGATGCGGCGTGTTCGCAAAGTCCGACATCCAACCCCTTATAAACGAAGGCGCGTCGCGGGATGATCTGGCTGCGTCAATACTCCAGGCCGTCGTATCACAGACTATATCAGGTCTGGCATGCGGCAAACCCATACGTGGCAACGTTATGTTCCTCGGCGGACCGCTCCATTTCCTTCCAGAGCTACGCAAACGGTTTGTCTCAACATTAAGGCTCGACGAAACCGCCGCAATTTCTCCACAAAACAGCCACCTATTCGCCGCAATCGGCGCGGCCTTAAAGACGGCCCCTGTGGACGGAACGAAAACGATAAACGAACTTATACATAACCTACATAACAACAAAACAATAAACTTTGAGATAACGCGCCTTGCGCCGCTTTTTAAGGATGAAGCCGAACTTAGCGAGTTTAAATATAATCACGATGATGCGGCAATCAGCCGGCATAACCTCACCAATTATTCCGGCGCATGCTTTTTGGGCATCGACGCAGGCTCTACGACAACGAAAATCGCGCTGATCGGCGAAAACGGAGAGCTTCTATACACG
>WQWB01000089.1 GCA_009785555.1 Defluviitaleaceae bacterium
CGTACCTAAAAGTAATATACGCTTGATAGCTACGTCCGCCATACGAGAGGCGGCCAACAAGCATTATATCCTAGATCAGATCCGCCTCAAAACCGGCTGCGACGTGTATATTTTGGATGAACAGGAGGAGAAGCTGAACGTTTTCAAAACATCCATGCGACTTATGGGTGCGGATGAAGTGCCGTCTCTTCTTGTGCTTGTGGGCAGCGGTAATTCCGGTTTCTCTATAGTGGAGGATGGGCGCATTCCGTTCTATCAAAACATCCGTACGGGTCCGCACCGAGTGAGTGAACTGTTTGATGAACTTTCGCGCCATTCGAAGGAGTACCACGTCATCGTAAATGAGTTTGTGCAGACGTTTCTCAATAAGCGTGATGTGGATCTGCCGCGTAAGGTTAGCCGCCTCGTCCTGTCCGGCGGAGACATTAACGCCATTAAGCACCTTTGCGGCAAGATTGGTGCAAACGGTATCTATCGCATCTGCCGAACGGATTTTACCAAACTTTACGAGCGTGTTAAGAATTTATCGACGGAATCGATAACCAGAGAGTTGGATATACCAACCTATCGAGCGCAAATGCTTATACCGGCGCTCTGTATCGTGGGCAGCTTTTTTGACCTTGCGGGGACGGACGAGGCAGAGGCTTTACCCGTTTACCTCAACGAAAGTGTAGCCTATGAAATCCTGTATCCAGACCATGCGAAGAATACGGACAAGGCATTCTATAGAAACACCTTGCTTTGCGTTAAATCCATTGCGGATAAGTACGAAGTGCAGCATTCCCACTCCGATTTGTTAGACAGGTTTGCCATGAAAATATTCGACAAGATACGCAAGCTCCACGGCATGGGTGCGCGGGAACGTGCGCTACTCCAATGTGCGTGTTACCTGCACGATGTGGGTAAGTACATCGGCGCGACGGATCATGCTGTCAATTCCTACAATATTGTAAGGTCTTTGGATATACTCGGCTTCAACCAGCAGGAGATGCGTATTTTAGCGGCGATCTGCCTCATACACTCCACAACTAATCCAGATAAGTACAACCAGTTCCACCACATGCCGGACGGCGAGAAGACCGTTACGGCGAAGCTGGCGGCAATCCTTCGCCTTGCCGATGCGTTGGATCGCGGCGATTCGCAAAAAATCAAGGATATAGAAGTAACTTTGGATGGTGAAAACCTTACTATCCTAGCCACCGCCAATAAAAATATAGAGCTTGAAAAATGGGCTTTTGAAATTAAGGGTAATTTCTTTAACGAAGTTTTCGGGACTAAGGCCGTGTTGAAAGTGAAGATAAAATAATGCTTGAGCTTAGGAAAATAAACATACTGGCCTTGGTTGAAAATTGCGAAATATGACTTTCTGTCCCAAAGACGGTTCAGGGATCGTTATTATGATAAATTCAAATATAGGTGGGAATATCACAGGCGAAGTCATTGGTGCCTTTAGGGAGTTATACAATTTGTAAACCGATACTTTATGGAGATAATATGGACTACAAACTAAAACCCGAACACTACATCAACCGCGAGCTTTCGTGGCTTGCGTTTAACGGCCGTGTGCTGGAAGAGGCGCAGGATAAGGGTAACCCCCTTTTTGAACGCCTCAAGTTCTTGGCGATTTTTTCGTCCAATTTGGATGAATTCTTCATGGTGCGCGTCGCCGGTGTGATGACGATGGCCGACGTAAAAGGCACATCCCTCGCAAAGGATGTAAGCGGCCTTACGCCGCCACAGCAATTGGCCAAGATATCGGCCTCGGCACAATCCCTCGTCGCTAGTCAGTATGCTGCTTACAAAGTTATCGTAAAAGGTTTGAAGGAGCAGGGGATTGAATTTGTCAGCATGAAAAACCTAGCGGCGAGCGAGCTTGGCAAAGTTGAGCGTTTTTTCAGCAACGAACTTTTCCCGATCCTTACGCCTATGGCTATTGACGCAGGGCGGCCTTTTCCGTTTCTATCCAACTGCACGCTCAATATGATTATAGAACTTGCGGACGAGAATACGGGCAAAATACGAAACGCCGTCGTACAGGTGCCGGATGTTGTGCCGCGCGTTTATGAGCTTGAGGATAACCTGCGCTATGTATTGCTTGAAGACATAATAAAGCATTTCGCACATAGGCTTTTTACCGGTAACCGTGTTATATCGGCGGTTTGTTTCCGTATCACGCGTAATTCCGATTTGGATATAGACGAAGAGGATGCGCCGGATCTCCTTAACGAAATAGAAAGATCCGTTAAAAAACGCAAACGCGGCGAACCAGTTCGCTTTGAAATAGAAAAAAACGCAAAAGATAAACAATTGGGGTATCTGCAAAAAACGTTTAAACTTGATGACAACGACGTGTATGAAATAGCTGGGCCGCTGGATTTAAAGTTCTTGATGGGGTTTTATTTCCAATACGGGAGTGCGTGGCCGGCTTTGCGTAACTTTGCCTTTCAGCCATTTACAAAACCCGTTTTGGCAGGCTGGGATGCGCCGGAAGCTGTGTTTGGGGCAATACGCCAGGCGGATATTATACTCCATCACCCATACGAATCCTTTGATCCTGTTATAAACTTCGTTAAGGCTGCCGCCGCAGACCCTAATGTGCTGGCCATCAAGCAAACGCTGTACCGCGTGTCCGGCAAGTCGCCTATTGTCGCCGCTCTTATGCAGGCGGCGGAGAACGGCAAGCAAGTTACCGTACTTATAGAATTAAAGGCGAGGTTTGACGAGGAAAACAATATCCAATGGGCGAAAAAATTGGAAATGGCCGGCTGCCATGTCGTTTACGGCCTTGTTGGATATAAGACGCACAGTAAAATGTGCCTCGTTGTTAGGAAAGAAGATGACGAAATCCGACGTTACATCCACCTCGGCACGGGTAACTATAACGATTCCACCGCACGCATTTATACGGATTTGGGTTACTTTACCTGTAGGGAATCGTTTGCGGGTGACGTGTCTAGCCTCTTTAACGTCCTTACGGGTTATTCCGGCCATAATAAATATAACAAGCTAATCACCGCGCCAACGTTTTTACGCCGCCAATTCATCGACATGATTGAGCAGGAAGCTAAAAATGCGGCGGCTGGTTTGCCGTCGGGCATTATCGCTAAGATGAACAGCCTCGTAGACCCGGAGATTATCGCCGCGCTGTACCGCGCAAGCCAGGCCGGTGTGCAGGTAAAGTTAATCGTACGCGGCATCTGTTGCCTGCGCCCCGGTGTGATAGGTATTTCTGAGAACATTGAGGTTAGCAGCATAGTCGACAGGTATCTTGAGCACAGCCGTATCTATGCCTTTAAGAACGCGGGTGAGGATCGCATCTACGTCTCCAGTGCGGACTGGATGCAGCGCAACTTTGACAGGCGCGTGGAAATCGCCTTCCCCATAGAAGATGATGGGCTGAAAGGGAGAATCATGAATATCCTAAACCTGTCCCTTGCGGATAACGTAAAGCGCCGCGTCCTCCAACCGGACGGCACATATGTACGCGCCAAAAAACGCGGTGACGAAGTCTGGTCGCAGATTTTATTTCACGAAGAGAGCTAGGAAAGTATGAACCAACGCTTGGCGGATACCGCGAAAAGAGAAGTTGGAAAATTCTTCCACGGAAATGTTATGGGCTCGGTCACGAATTTGCACCCTATATCCGATTTGTTTCCGTATTCAGAAACTTGGGATGTAAACAGCTGGGACAATACATGGTGCGCCGCTTTTGTCTATTGGTGCTGTATAAATGCGGGGTACGACATGCCCGTTAGATATGACAGCGAGTTAGTAACATGCAACTTCGCCGGATGCCGCGCATGGGACCAATGGGCGAAGCTGCCGGAGGTTGATTGTTGGGTAGACCGAACCGAAAAGCCGGAAATAGGCGATATAGTTTTGTTTGACAGGGTATTTGAAAACAAGGAACACGACCATATCGCCATAATAATAGATATCTGCGACGATTTGATCACTACGGCTGAAGGCAATTTTAATAATGTTTCGGCGATAGTAAAACGCGGATATGGCAATGTAAGGGGATATATTAGGTTAAACCGGAGGATAGAAAATGACTAAACACAAATACTGCTGCCAAAACGCCATACAGGATTATCTCGATCATATCATCCCTGTGCCAAGCGATTTTAACGTAAATCCACATTGTTTTACGGGCATGGCAAAAGAAGATTTTATCGACGGGTTAAAAGCTTTAACGGATGTGGTTAAAGACATATATTTGGATATGATAGAAAACCCCGCAGATTACGGCCTGCCACTGGTGGAGGATATCGAGTATAAGCCATTCAACCCCAAAGCGGCTGACTCGCGAAATTCGGCGTTTAGGCTTGTTTCGTTGCTGCACTGCCTTGCGAACAGCGGCGAACTTACGGTGGATGGGCGGCTTATCGTTAACAAGCAATTCCTCGCTGCTATCAGTCCTAAATCCATATATAAAATTTCAAATGTAAACATGCTTTACAAAAAGCTTACGGATCATGGCTTTGAGATAGATTGTTTTAACGGCAAGACACTTGATAAAAAGCGTGATGATTTTACCGTATCCTACCGGGATAACCGCAACCTCATCCACGCTTTGTATGGCTACATGCGTAATGCCCTGCTTCAAAAGTATGCGCTGTTTTCGCTGAATTATTTTTTGGCGGAGCAGAACCTGCCGACGGATCACCACCAACAAATCTTTGCGGAGTATTTGAAGGATGACGAGGACCGCAGGTTTTATAACAAACTTTTCGAGGCGATCGTACCTTTAGGTTTGGTTGCCGGGCTGAGTGACGACTATACCAAAAACCAGTTTAGGACGGAATTTAAGCTTGCGCCTAAGAACGGCAAAATCCTTATCCGCTGCTATAGCGGCAACGGTAAGCTAAGGGTACACCTGCGACTGCGCCGGGTCGATATGTATACGGATTACCTTATCGCCTTGCCGGAGCGGGTGAAGAAGATATTCCGTGCGGAGTCTACTTGCCGCACATGCGTGGACAATTGCAGCATGATAAATAATTGGACGTTTGAGGGTATTACGTATAAGCTGTGCGGCTATATGCAATATTTTGAGGTTACGGAATGCCGCTTGGATGATTTTGGATATTATTTAGAAATTTTGTCGAGGGAGCTACAGGAGATTAAAAATTCTAAGAAGAAGCAGGGATAAAGATATGATGCGAAACCCGGAGCAAACGATCGGCAACCTTATAGACAAACAGAATGTCTCTTTCATCGCTTCGGTGGACGCAAGCGGCTTCCCAAACATGAAGGCAATGCTGCCGCCGCGCCGCCGTGACGGCATAAAGACGTTTTGGTTCTCCACAAATACATCGTCGGAGAGGGTTGCGCAGTATATGGCAAATCCTAAGGCAAGTATTTATTTCGTGGATAAGCGCTTTTTCCGCGGAGTACAGCTTATTGGCACAATGGAAGTGCTTACGGACGCTGAGTCTAAAGAGATGGTTTGGCTAGACGGTGATACGAAATACTACGCGCAAGGTATAACCGACCCGGATTATTGCGTGCTTAGGTTTACTGCGCATCAAGGCCGGTATTACAGTAATTTTAAGTCGGAGACATTTGAGATATACTCGCTAAACCATAAAATGGTCCGATAAGGTGCAATTACTGTAAGGTTCAACTCGAAAACAAAGACTGTTTTCAAGTTGAACAGCTATATAGGAAGGTTACGAATAATGGAAATTAAACGAATTGATATAAG
>WQWB01000090.1 GCA_009785555.1 Defluviitaleaceae bacterium
AATGGAAAACCGTACGACTGCACGCGTTACGCTTCAGCCTGGCGCAGTTACAAACAACGCTTATATCGTAGTACCGTTGGTACTTCGCCCAACAGGCGACGAACCGATCCAAATCTCTTGGGGTGGCGGTGCTGTTTCTTTTTAGACACTTACAATTAGTAATATGGACTTTGGAAAAAACCCGCCAACCGGTATACCTAACATTACCGCATACACTATTACGTTAACCGGATTCATCACTTTATCAACACTAACTTGGGGATACATACTACGCCGAAAATTTGGGAAATAATTATGGCCAAGAAAAAGCAAACCATTAATAAGCGAAAGCAAAGGCTAATCATCTGTCTCGCCATATTATCGACAGTCTGCGCAGCTGTATGCGCCTTTATTGTCGTGCCGCACATAATGGATTTAAGCGCAATTAGGCGGGAGCAGGCATCATTACCTGATTTCAGCCCGTTTCACGCATACTGGCTTGAAGCTAACCCAGATTACGTGGGTTGGTTGCAAATTAATGGTACGAACATTAATTTCCCTGTAGTGCGCGGCGACGATAACGTAAGATACCTAACCACATCCTTCCGTGGGGAGGAAAACAGCTTTGGCGCAATCTTTATGGATTACAGGAGCAGCATCGGCCTGCCGCATGTTATCATATACGGCCACCAAGCCAGGACGGTGACTAACGATTGGCTTATGTTCGGCAGCCTGCATGAATTTCTTGACGAGCAGTTTTTAGCAAGCCACCCCACAATCCACTTCATAACGAATAATCTGCTTTACGAATTTAAGATATTCTCGGCGAGGCTGACGGACATACACGACCCGGCGTACCAACTTAACTTTAATGCACCCGGATCGTTTATAGCATTTCTCGAAAGAAACGACGCGCCCCTTGATGCGGAGCAAATCATCACCCTCTCTACTTGCGTCGGCACAAACAATGACAGGCGTATGATCGTACAGGGCGCATTGCAACGTGTTATTCCTGTAAATACGGAATATGACGAAAATGGCGGATGGCGGATTGTACACGATAATTTATTAAATTAATGCTTAAAGGCGGCTGCATTAGCAACCGCCTTTTTCGTGTGATTTGTGTAAAGATGTCTGCGACGCGCTAGTTCCGTAGTCAAAAATTTTTAGATTGTATTATGCACGAAACTCGCGATTCTTGATATTGGGATTTCAGTTACGGAGCCAAGCCAGTTCATGCCGCCGCCGCGGTTGAAGTTACGGTTGTTCATACCGCCGCCCCAGCTGCTGCCCCAACCGCCGTCCCAGCCACCCCAGCCGGAACCCCAGCTGTCGCAACTATTTGGTGTGCCGCAAGCGCTTCCAACAGCGCAACAAGGCGGTGCGCCAATGCAGGTTATAAGCTTTACTGTACCGTCGCATACGGAAGCCAAAACGCCCGTAAATCCCGCGCCGGAAAGACCGCCGCTTGTTGTGAAAATGGTAACCGTCCGTCCTATATAACGTCTCAGGGAATCTATTAATTCCATGTCAAACATATTTGTTCCTCCTTACAACCCATGAAATGGGCCTTCATTAACCGATCATATAATTTTAGCCGGCTATTTTAATTTCATATCACATAAGGTTTACATAGATTAAGGACCTTTGTTGTCCTAGTTACATTGTATGAGGCAGCGTAAATTTGGTTACAAATTCAAGGTTGTTCTTAAATTTTTGTTTTATCAAAGTTTAAATTAACTTCCATCACTTTTCTCTTGTAATTTTATTTTAAATAAGTTATAATAATTTTGTACGAAAGAATATACAGGAGGTTTTTTGATGGTTAAAAACGACTCTCCGGTTATTTGTATGCCGGAAACCGAAACGATGATTCGGGAAGTGATTACGAAGTGTGGCGGCTACGCCAACAAGGACGCAATTATGGCCGTTTTGAACGATGTTCAACAAAAGCATGGGTATTTGCCCTACGAAGTACAGCGTTTTATTGCTGTAGAGATGGACATACCCCTAGCGGAGATTTACGGGATAGTAACGTTTTACTCCGGCTTTTCGCTCAAACCAGTTGGCAAGTATAAGATTTCCGTTTGCATGGGTACGCCATGTTATGTACTCAGTGCCGCTAAAATACTTGAAAAGATTGAGACGATAACCGGCATTAAAGCCGGTGAAACGAGTGAGGATATGAAGTATACCATCGTTGCCACCCGCTGTATCGGCGCATGCGGACTTGCCCCTGTACTTACGGTAAATGACGACGTACACGGCAAGATGACTTTGGACGATGTAGAGCCGATGCTGGCCCAATATAAATAGAGAGGGAGTGTAGATATGAAAACAATTGCTGATTTAACCGCCATTAGGCAGACGCTTGCTGACCGTATCGCCCTCCGTAGGGATCACGGATACAAACCGGGAGCAGCCGCACCCAAGGAAAAGCTATACTCCTCACATGTTATGGTGTGTGCCGGTACGGGCTGCGTGGCCGGTAAAGCATATGACATAATAAAGGAATTTAACAAACATGTAGATGCTTACGGATTAAAGGATGATGTTTCCGTTGTGCAAACCGGTTGCTTTGGTTTGTGCGCTGTCGGGCCAATCGTTATCGTATATCCAGAAGGCATATTTTACAGCATGGTTGAAGTTTCCGACGTTGAGGAAATCACGAGGGAACACCTTAAGGGCGGCAACGTCGTTAAGCGCAAAGTATACGGCGAGTCCATATGCGATGACGGGCACTACCTGCCACTCGATGAAGTTGGGTTCTACAAAAAGCAAATGCGTCTGTCTCTCCGCAACTGCGGCGTTATTAATCCAGACAGCATAGACGAATATATAGCGACGGACGGTTACCTCGCGCTTGAACGCTGCTTGACAGATAAAAAACCATCTGACGTTATTGATGAGATAAAAGCATCCGGCCTTCGCGGCCGCGGCGGCGCTGGTTTCTCCACCGGTATGAAATGGCAGTTCGCCGCAAACGCCGTAAGCCCCGACGGGCAAAAATACATAGCCTGTAACGCCGATGAAGGTGACCCCGGCGCATTTATGGATCGCTCCATCCTTGAAGGTGACCCGCACGTTATCATCGAGGCTATGGCGATAGCGGCATACGCCGTTGGCGCGAACTTCGGTTACGTCTATGTCCGCGCAGAGTACCCAATCGCCATGATGCGCCTTCAGAAAGCTATAGATGACGCTCGCGCCTACGGCCTTCTTGGAAAAAATATCCTAGGCACAGGCTTTGACTTTGACATGAAAATCAAACCTGGAGCGGGCGCGTTCGTTTGCGGTGAGGAAACCGCGCTTATCCGTTCGATAGAAGGCAGCCGCGGAGAACCCCGCCCTCGCCCACCATTCCCAGCAGTCGCCGGTATCTTCGGCAAGCCGACCGTTCTTAACAACGTAGAGACATATGCATGTATCCCTCGTATTCTTATGAACGGTGCGGAATGGTTTAACGCAATCGGGACGGATAAATCCAAAGGAACAAAGGTTTTCGCTTTCGCCGGCAAAATCAACAATATTGGCCTTGTGGAAATCCCGATGGGTATCACTTTGCGTGAAGTCGTTTACGAAATCGGCGGCGGCATCCCCGGCGGCAAAGCGTTCAAAGCGGCGCAAACGGGCGGCCCGTCCGGCGGATGTATACCCGCTCAGCATTTGGACACACCGATTGACTTCGAATCCCTCACAGGCCTTGGCGCGATGATGGGTAGCGGTGGTCTCGTTATCATGGATGAGGATAACTGCATGGTAGACATAGCGAAATTCTTCCTTGAGTTTACCGTGGACGAATCTTGCGGCAAATGCCCACCCTGCCGTATCGGTACGAAACGCATGTACGAAATCTTGGAAAAAATAACCCAAGGTAACGGCGAGCTTGAAGATATCGACAGGCTTGAATCGCTTGCGAAATCCATTCAAGCATCCGCTCTGTGCGGCCTTGGTCAAACCGCGCCAAACCCAGTACTTTCCACAATCAAATACTTCCGTGATGAATACGAAGCTCACTGCCGAGACAAGAAATGCCCGGCAAAAGCATGTTCCGCCATGGCAAACTACTTTATCGACCAAGAGAAGTGCAAACGTTGTACGCTCTGCGTACGCGCATGTCCAGTAAATGCCATAACAGGTAAGGTTAAAGAAGAACACATTCTTGACCAATCCAAATGCATCAAATGCGGCGCGTGTGTGCCTGCGTGTAAATTTAACGCAATTTATGTAGAATAATGAGGTGATTATATATGAGCAATATTAATTTGATTATTGACGGCATCAACGTAACCGTACCCGCCGGCGCAACCGTGTTGGAAGCGGCACGTAAAGCTGGCATCAACGTGCCAACCCTATGCTACATGAAGGGCGTAAACAACCCTGGTGCGTGCCGTATCTGCGTTTGCGAGGTTAAGGGCGGCCGTGTTCTTATTGCAGCCTGCGTTCATCCGGCCTACGAGGGCATGGAAATCTTCACAAACTCCCCCAAAGTACGCGAGGCACGCAAATCCAATATGGAGCTTATCCTCAGCGAGCATGACAGGGAGTGCCTTACCTGTGTACGTAATAAAAATTGCGAGTTGCAAACATTAGCAAACGACCTTAATATCGGCGAACTGCCGTTCCTTGGCGAGCGCATAGTACATGAAGTCGACGATGCATCCCCTGGCATAGTGCGAGATAACAATAAGTGCATCCAATGCCGTCGCTGTGTTGGCATGTGTAAAGATGTGCAGGAAACATCCGTAATAGACGCGCAAAACCGCGGCATATTTACAAAAATAGGCACATATTTTGATAAAAGCTTGGATGAGGCAAGCTGTATCGTTTGCGGCCAATGTATAAACGTTTGCCCGACGGGTGCGTTATATGAAAAAGATCATATCGCCAAAGTATGGGCCGCTTTGGAAAACCCCGACCTGCACATAGTCGTTCAAACTGCCCCAGCCGTACGCGTCGCACTGGGCGAAGAGTTTGGGGACCCAATCGGTACAAGGGTTACGACAAAGATGACCAGAAGTTTAAAACGCCTAGGTTTTGACAAAATATTTGACACAAATACAGGCGCGGACTTTACGATTATGGAAGAAGGTACGGAACTTATCAACCGCATCAAAACCGGAGGGGTACTACCGCAGTTTACGTCCTGTTCGCCCGGTTGGGTAAAGTATTTGGAAACATACGCGCCAGAATTTATTCCAAACCTCTCCAGTTGCAAATCTCCCCATCAAATGATAGGCGCATTGGTTAAGTCATATTACGCAAAACATGCAGGTATTGATCCGGCGAAGATTTTTGTTGTATCCATCATGCCATGTTCCGCAAAAAAGTATGAAGCCGAACGCCCCGAAATGGAAGTAAACGGCCTGCGCGACGTGGATGCGGTACTTACCACCCGCGAACTTGCACGTATGATAAAAACCGCACGTATTAACTGGAAAGGCCTTTGCACAGGTAAATGCAAGGAGTGCGACGGAGTTGGTTGCGGCTTTGACGAGCCGTTTGGCTCTGCCACTGGTGCCGGTGCAATCTTTGGCACAACCGGCGGCGTTACAGAAGCATCCCTCCGCACCGTTACGGAGCTTATGACAGGCAAACCCCTTGAAAATATCGAATTTAACGGTGCACGCGGTGCTGAAGGCATTAAGGAATACACTGTGGATATGGATGGCTTCAGCCTTAAGGGTGCTGTAGTCAGCGGTATGGGTA
>WQWB01000091.1 GCA_009785555.1 Defluviitaleaceae bacterium
CCTATTAATTATATGTTTTCGTTAGTTATATCATTAAATTGTCACCAAACTGTCACGAGATATATAATTTCCGTATGTTTCATGGTCTTTATTTAAATCATGAAACATATGGAAATTAAAGCATAACTAAATATAATAAGTTGAGTATAGCATATGCGAAATAGGAATACAACACCATCCCATTTTATGGCTTGTTGTTAGGTGTGATTTATGGTATAATAGGCTGAACAACTAATAATTTACTAACATACGGAGAATAAATTATATGACGGAAAAAACATTACGTTTATTAGAATATACAAAGATAGTTGATAAACTCGCAGCAAAGGCAATATCCGTGGGCGGCAAAGAGATGGCGCGTAACCTTCTGCCTATGCAGGAGCTGTACGACATCGGCATTGCCCAAGCGGAAACGGCAGAAGCGCTTAATGTGCTATTAAAATGTGGTTCACTGCCACTTGGCGGTATCAAGGACGTAGCCGCTAGCGTCAAACGCGCCGAGCTTAACGGGATGCTAATGATCGAGGAGCTTATGCATATCTCTGAGTTTCTTTATGTTTGCGGAAAAGTATTGGCGTACAGCAAAGATGCGGAAAAAGTTGGCAATACCCCGCGTATATTAGATATGTTTGCGCAGATCACGCCGCTTCCGCAGTTGATGCGGGAGCTGAACAAATGCATCCTCAACGAACAGGAGCTTGCGGACGACGCAAGCCCACGCCTGTCCGAGATACGGCGCGACAAGCGCGTTCAAAACAACCGCGTGCGAGAGAGTTTGAACGGCATCATCCAAAGCCAGACATATAAAACGATGCTGCAAGATTCCGTAATAACCATGCGTAACGGCCGTTTTTGCGTACCCGTACGTGCGGAGCATAAATCGGCATTCGGCGGCATGGTGCATGACCAAAGCGGCAGCGGGTCCACGCTTTTTATAGAACCGATGGCCGTTGTATCCATAAATAACAAGATAAAAGAGCTGGAAGCCTTGGAGCGCGAAGAGGTTGACCGTATTTTACGTTATCTATCAAGCCTTGTAGCCGCGAATGCAGAGGTACTTGTAACCAATGCCGAAGTGCTTACTTACCTTGACTTTATATTCGCCAAGGGTGAACTTGCACTTGGTATGAACGCTTTTAAACCCGAATTTAACGAAAACGGCGTAATCGACCTACGCCGCGCCCGCCATCCGCTTTTGGATGAAAAAAAGGTAGTGCCTATAGACATACGCCTCGGCAGGGATTTTAATATCCTTCTAATAACGGGGCCAAATACCGGCGGCAAAACTGTTGCGCTTAAGACGATTGGTCTCTTTACGCTTATGGGGCAAGCTGGCCTGCATGTGCCGACGGACGATAACCCTGTGCTTTCAATATTTGATAACGTTTATGCCGATATCGGCGATGAGCAGAGCATAGAACAAAGCCTATCTACCTTCTCCGGGCATATGACGAATATTGTGCAGATTTTAAAAGATGTTACGCCGTTCTCACTCGTACTCCTAGACGAGCTTGGCGCAGGCACCGACCCTACGGAAGGTGCGGCTCTTGGCGTCTCCATCATAAAGTTCCTACATGAACGCAAAATCCGCGCCGTGATAACCACTCACTATGCCGAGCTAAAGGTTTTTGGCCTCCAAACGGAGGGGATAGAAAACGCCGCCTGCGAATTTAACGTAGAGAGCCTGCGCCCAACATACCGTCTGCTTATTGGCATACCCGGCAAATCCAACGCTTTTGCAATATCTCGCCGTCTTGGCCTGTCGGAGGATATTATAGAGGAAGCGCGCACGTTCCTGTCCGCTGAAGATGAACGGTTTGAGGATGTTATCACGAACCTGGAGATAAGCCGTAAAACCGTGGAAATTGAGCAGGAACGCGCTGAGCGATTCCGCCTTGAAGCTGAGAAACTCAAGGCCGATTTCGAGAACCAAAAACAGAGATTAGACGAAAGCCGCGAAAAGGTGCTACGCGAAGCGAAGGAAGAGGCAAAGAAGATATCCGACGCGGCCAAGCGCGAGGTTGACGCGATCATCAAAGAAGCCCGCCAAATCAAGGAACGCGACGGTAATATTAAGGATCTTGAATTAAAGCGCGGTGAAATACGCGAAACGGCTCTACGTCACGCGCAAGTACTTGATGATTCTAAACCCAAGGAAATACACAAAAAAATCGACCGGCTGCTTAAATCCGGCGACAGGGTTTTTATTAGCACCCTTGCCCAGCCAGGCACTGTTATCAGTGAACAAGATTCCACAGGCCATGTAATGGTGCAGGTGGCAAATAACATGAAGGCTAAGGTAGCTGTAACCAACCTCACATTGGATGAAACCGTACGCCCGGCGGAGAAGCCGCAGCGCGCATACACATACAAAGGCACCGCGTCGAAGAAGTCAACAATTTCCGCGACACTTGACCTGCGCGGCAATACGGCGGAGGCCTCCTTCGGTAAAATCGACGCATACCTATCTGACGCGTACTTCGCGGGTTTATCCCATGTAACTATCCTGCACGGCAAAGGCACAGGCGCATTACGTGCCGCCGTGCAGAATTACCTGCGCAAGCACCCGCATATAAAATCCTACCGCGACGGCGAATTCGGCGAGGGGGACATGGGGGTTACGGTAGCGGAATTAAAGTGATGTTACTTCTAAAAATAGTAACTGATAAGGATTCCGCCAAAAATATATAATTACAAGCGAACGCAGCTTACCCCTATAGTTGTTTTACCCATAAAGAGACGGGATTTGGTCATTTTATTTTGATATTTTGCGGTGTAACAATAAAGAAGATGGAATATGCTGTTGAAAAAATTGATTCTTTAAACGATCAGCAAGTAGGAGGCTGATAGACGATGTTTACGCCACGCGTTATAGTTGCTTGGCATAATGACTTTGGATAGGTACAAACAACTATCGGCCGGATTTACATATAATTATATTCATATAGCGACGGTGAATTCGGCGAATGAAACATGGGGGTTACAAGACAGCGGAGTTGAGGTAAAGGATGTAGAAAGAAGTTTATTGTTAGTGTATAATACAATGATGGATGCCGCGTACCGTTGAACGTTTTATTTATAGAGGTTAGCGACGTAGTTAAGTAATGGATTGTTAAGGAAGTATATGATATGGCAAAAATAAACGGAGGTACATATGGATAAAATAATCGAATGCATTATTGATGCAAAATTAAATGGTGACGCGCACAGAAACTTGTCGAAGCTAGTTGAGCATTTGAGAGCACACGAGGCTTCAGGCAGAACCTCAATAACTATGCACGACGATAGTTTTGATGGCGGATGGATGGTTGCGGGTGTGTCGTATGTTTTGATTAACGGTACAGACGAATTCCCCGGGCCGTGGACAATGTGGATGGATTATGACAAAATCGGCGAAAAGTCGTCGATTATAGTTGATGAAAGCACCAAGAAATTTGCCGGCGCACACGTCGCCACATGTGGCAACTGCGGTGGTACGTGCACACCAGGCGTAAGCGCGACGGTTTTTGGTAAAGAATTTAAAAACACTTGCCAAACAAACTTAATGTTCAATAATCCTAACGAAGAAGCTATTGGGCATATCAAAAGACTTATTGATGTAAAGCTGGATGAAATCCGCGCAGTATAGATAAAATTACTGTTGATGGATTAAAGCGTTTCGATAATAACCTCTGTGAAAGGGTTTTGTCGGAACGCCTTTTTTATCTATAAGAAGACGTGATATGGTCGTTTTGGTTTGATATTTTGCGGTGTAACAATAAAGAAGATGGAATAAGCTGTTGAAAAAATTGATTCTTTACACGATCAGCAAGTAGGAGGCTGATAGACGATGTTTATACCACGCGGCATAGTTGCTGGACATAATGACTTTGGATAGGTACAAACAACTATCGGCCGGATTTACATATAATATATAAAACGCTTCGGTAGAAGTTGGCTGGCATGTATCCGTATAAATCTGACAATCCAAAACAAATAGATAAGGAAAGCGTAGACGCCGCAGATGTAAACGCGAAAAGCGTTAGGAGGCCGCGCCGTGGCGGCTCTCAACCTCCGAATGAAGGTATCCACAGAGCGCCACATAATTTTCCGCATGGTACGCCGCCTGCTATGCGTCCGCCTGTTGCAATACCGCACAAACACCACGTGATGAAGGAAGTATCCTTGCGTGGCCTTAAGCGTTGTGAGGGTGGATTGGCCTATATCTGGCTTAGAAACGACAGGGGACATTGGATGCACATAACCGACGTGCGCGCCGGCAAGGTTTTGGGTTACGTTTGGACACACGGCGGATGGAAGTTTGCGGGTTTTGACATGCGTTTCATTGAAGGGTTTTGTTGTTTCCATTAATTTGCTTAAAAGTGATTGCACAGCCCTGCGAAATATGTTATAATCTTATAATGATAAAATCTACCTTTAAATCATTCAAAAAACTTTCTGCAATGCGTGAGCGGGATTTTATGCCTTACAACCTCTTGTTTATCATAAACATCGGGCTTATTGTCCTCGCATTCACCGTAGAGCCGGCTCAAGGTGTCTGGTACGGCTTTTCGCGCATCATAACGTCACGTTCGATTTTGGTTACTGATTATATCGCCGTTGGCGGCGTCGGTGCGGCGTTTTTAAACGTTGGTATCGTCGGCATTTGGGTTGTCTCGATGCTAATCCGCCTAGGCCTAAAGCCGGGCGGCGCAAATATCATGGCAGTTTGGCTCTCCATGGGTTTTGCCTTCTTCGGCAAAAATGTTTTCAATATGATTCCGCTAACCATGGGTGTGTGGCTATACTCGAAGTACGTTAAACAGCCATTCTCACAGCATTACCTTGGCGCTATCCTTGTGGCCACAGTGTCGCCTACCATCAGCGAGTTAGCGTTTATCGGCACATTTACCCCGTGGCTGTCTATCCCGCTTGGTGTTCTAATGGGCTTTGCCGTGGGTTTTATATTCCCCGTAATCGCTACGGAGGCGCTTAAAACCCACAGCGGCTTTAACCTGTACAATCTTGGATTTGCAGGCGGATTGGTAGCAACGGTTCTTGCGGCGATTTATAAGAACCAAGGGCACAATATTATACCAGCGGAGCTGTGGAGCTACGGCAACAACGCTTTGTTAGCAGGTGTACTGTACGGCTTTGCCTTAATAATGCTCCTTTTTGGCATGTTTTTTGACATGACTAAAAAGGACTCTGGCCATATCGGCGCAGTCGTCGGTAAGGCTTTTAGGAACTTTAAGCAGATACACGGCCACTCCGGGCGGCTGGTTACGGACTTTTACCAACTATACCGTAACAGCATCTACATAAACATGGCAGTCCTGTGTGCCTTCGGCACTACGCTGGTACTCGTGCTGGGTGAGCAACTTAACGGCCCCGTATTGGCTGGCATCCTAACCATGACAGGTTTTGGCGCACTGGGTAAGCACATGCGCAATGTAGTGCCGGTTATAGCTGGTACGCTACTTTTTGACCTCGTAAACAACCTTGATCCGTCAGAACCGCGCAACATTGTCGGTGTGCTGTTTTCCACTGCACTTGCACCAATTGCCGGCACGTTCGGTTGGTTTTGGGGTGTTGTTGCTGGTTTCCTACATATCAACATCGTAATTTATATCGGCACTATGAACGAAGGGCTAAACCTTTATAACA
>WQWB01000092.1 GCA_009785555.1 Defluviitaleaceae bacterium
AAAAAGCAAGAAAAAACCACAGTTATCACTAAAAACGGCTTTTGCGCTTAGTTTTCGTAATTTGATGACTAAGCGTTTGCGTACATTCCTTACGGCTTTTGCCGGGAGCATCGGCATTATCGGCATCGCACTTATTTTGGCGATGTCAAACGGTATGCAGAATTATATCGACGGGGTTGAACAGGAGACGCTTGCCGGCTTCCCCGTGCGTATTGAGCAGCACTCGATGGACGCAAACTCAATGTTCGCGATGATGGGCATAATGAACGAACGCGGCGACACCGAGGGGCGGCAGCCTGGTTATATTTACTCCGACGATTTGATGGGGCGTTTGCTTAACTCCATCATAGGCGACATGCACGTCAACGACATGCGCGCCTTTAAGGCGTTTCTTGAAAGCGGCGAGAGCGATATACTTTATTACGTAAGCGAGATTAGGTACGGGTACAGCACGGAACTTATTGTCTTTAGGGACACCGAATTTGGTTTGCTTCAGGTAAACCCTAATATTTTGTTTGAGCAGATGGGCCTTGGATACGTTATGGATAACCCGATGGCGCAGCTTGGTATGCCCGGCCAGGGCGGCATGATGGACAGCATTGAGGTGTGGACGGAACTGCACTCCGACGCGGCTATCACGGCCACGCAATTTGACGTAATAACCGGCCGCTTGCCGCAGGCGTTTAACGAGATCGTAATAATAGTGGATAGGCATTACGGTATAAACGATTTCGCCCTGTACTCCATGGGACTTAAAGACCCATCGCACCTTACAGACATCATCGGTTTCGTTATGCTGGGCGAAGATTATGTAAGCGATGGCATATCGTTCACATTCAATGAATTTATGAACCTCGATTTCCGTTTAATACCCAACACGGATTTCTTTGCCTACACAGGCGACGGTATTTGGGCCGATATGAGAAACGATTTGTTGTTTATACATGAGCTTTTTAATGATGCGATCCAACTTGAAATCGTAGGTATAGTCCAACCTTCGGAAGGCGCGGTAATGATGCACAATATCAACGCTGTTGGTTATCTGCCGTCGCTTATGGTACACCTTATAGAACTTAACAACCAAGCCGCTATCGTCCAGCAACAGCTAGGCGCACCTGACATCAACGTGCTCACTGGCCGCCCGTTTGGCGAAGAAATATCACACCACGAACCAACCCCGGCTGAAACTATGCAGATGATGATAGATTTGATGAACATGTCGGAAGAGGAGCGCATGATGTTTATGCTTGCCAACATGCCACAACCTCCGGCAACGTTTGACAGCAACCTCCTCCTCTTCGGCGTCGCGGATATCGCAAACCCGTCCACCATATCCATATACCCCCGCGATTTCGCCGCAAAGGACGTCATAACCTCCATAATCGCGGACTACAACGCCCGCATGGAATCACTTGGCTTCTACGACCGCGTAATACATTACACGGACATGATAGGTATGCTCTTCGCGTCCATCTCCACCATCATAAACGCGATATCCTATGTACTCATCTCATTCGTGGCGATATCGCTGGTAGTTTCCTCAATTATGATAGGGATAATCACCTACATCTCCGTACTTGAGCGAACGAAGGAAATCGGTATACTGCGCTCAATCGGCGCGTCCAAGCGCGACATCTCCCGCGTGTTCAACGCCGAAACGGCAACGATCGGCCTCACTGCCGGTGCGATCGGCATCGGGGTTACGCTCCTGGTCATTGTTCCTGCCAATATAATCATCGCACATTACGCAAATATACAGAACGTGGCGTCATTGCCCTTCCTTGGCGCGGTTATCCTCATTACCGTATCGGTACTCCTTACGCTAATAGCCGGGCTTATCCCGTCTAAAATTGCGGCTAAAAAAGACCCGGTTGTGGCCTTAAGATCAGAATAAAAAAAGGACAAAATATATGCAATTTATACTCTTCATCTATAGTATTATATCTATGATTCAAGCATTTTTAGGGTTTGGCACGGCATACCGCCTAACCAAAAACGGCGGCGATAACGGCGTTTCACTTTTCGGCTGGATGTTCTTGATGCAGTTAGTTTCGGTCATTCCGGGGTTGGGGATCTATATTTATATCAGATGTAAAGATATGTAAAAATTTCATAGAAAAGGGAAACCTTTTATCAACAAGGTTTCCCTGGTAAACAATAACCAACATTTTCAGTTGCGCCTCTCCCTGCATCTTCTATAACCTATATAATAGGCGTGTGGCAGCACAATTTCCACTATTTATCAAAAAATTCTTCATCAATGTCGTAAAGCACGTAATTTCTTTTACTTCTTACCCCTACTTTATATTGCAGCATTAAATCCGTAAGCATTATCCCGTCTATTAGCACAATAGAAAACCCTCTCGCCGCCTCTTCCGCTGTTTTAGAAAAGCGCGATGTTGTAATAAACACTCCACGATTTTCACGCCTGGCGGATAATGCACCATAAAACGCCTCATCCTGTTGTAGCTTTGAGATCTGAATAAATATTAGAGTTGTATTTCACTAGAACGCCGCACCGTCATTGCGAACTAGTGAGAGTTAGGGCGCAATGCCTTTCTGCGTCCTTACTCTCAATTGATTCGCAATCTCTATTTTAGATAAGATTATCAATAAATTCTTCGTCAACATCATAAAGCACAAAAGTTCTTTTATTTTTCACTCCAACTTTATATTACAGCATTAAATCCGTAAGCATTACCCCATCAATTAACACAATAGAAAATCCACGCGCAGCCTCCATCGCCGCTTTAGAAAACCGCGATGTTGTAATAAACACTCCGCGGTTTGCACGCCTAGCGGATAATGCACCATAAAACGCCTCAATATCTTGCCTTTGTACAATATTGCCATGAGAATATCTTTTAGCTTGAAAATAAACGGTAATCGTACCAAGCGCATCTTGGTTTATTATCCCGTCTATGCCGCCATCACGCTAACTTTTGCGTTGCCATTTTCACCTTTATACCCCATAGCCACCAACAGGTCTTTAACAAGATGCTCAAAAAAACAGGGCTTACTTGTAAAATTCTTTCCATAAGCTCCGCCGCAATATTTTGATTGCGGGCGTTTTCAAGTGTATTTATTATTTCATCTACATTTTCAAGTGAAATTATATCGTTACCGTCAATATCAATGTTGATATACCCAGCCTATACCCAAAGGCGTAACTGCCCGAATACTGCATTGCGGGTATTCTATCAAACCGCCTTTTTTCAACAAACTTACCGCCCAGCCGCAACGCCACTCAATACTGGGATAAGTATTTGTTTTTCTAAAATAATATTTCGTAAATCTTGCGGCATATCAAGCGAATCCGCAACTGTTTTTTGAAGTTCTTTCCTGTTCCAAGTTAGTTTTTGCACAGCAATATGCAACACAACAGGTATTAAAGAATCCCATGTCGGAAGTCCATGTTTACACTTTTTAAGTCTTTATATTTTAACATTAAGCACCTCTACATTATAAAAACGTCATTGCGAGGGTGATTTTCTCGAAGCAATCCAATTGATAGTCTGCACTTTGGATTGCTTCGCGTTCGCTCGCAATGACGTTCTTTGTTGTTTTCGCTATTTATTTAGATGCCGGTTTCCAACGCCTTAACCGTAAGGTTGATACAATCTTCAATATCGCTTAGCGCGGCCATCTCCGCATCGGAATGAATGTAGCGGGACGAGACGGAGATACAGCCGGAGATCACGCCATCCTTATGCACCTGCATCGCCGCCGTATCCGTGCCGCCCGCTTCAAGGATTTCGTATTGGTATTTGATACCGTTACTTTCGGCTATGTTGGTAAGCCAATCAATAATCTGCTTGTGGCATAATACGGACGAATCCTTGATCTTAATACATGCGCCGCCGCCCATCCTCATATTGCCTTTTAATGACTTCGGCGTGTCATACGCGCCGGTAACGTCAAAGGCAAGGCCGTAATCCGGATCAATTGAATGGACTGCCGTCTTCGCGCCGCGCAGGCCAACTTCTTCCTGTGTCGTAAAGACAAAGTAACAGTCAAACTTCGGATTTTTGATTTGCTTTAGCGCTTCCATCATAATAAAGCAGCCCACGCGGTCGTCAAGCGCTGGCGTCATCACTTTGTTTTCGTCAATATGGCAGGGTGCGGAGTACACAGCGATATCACCGATCTTAACGGCTTTTTCTACGCACTTTTTACACGGTGCGCCAATGTCGATATAAAGTTTAGACGAATTGAAACCTGATGGGAAACCCTCTACGCGCTCAGCGCGGATAACGCCTTCCGTGCCGTTTGCGAAGCGCACACGGCGGGAAACGAGCATAAACGGATCGAACCCGCCGATGTTAGAGAAACGGATAAAGCCTTCATCTTCAATATAAGTAACCATAAATCCAATTTGATCCATATGGCCGGCAAGCATTATCTTCGGCCCGTCACCCTTTTTATGCACGATAAGGTTGCCTAAAGTGTCTATTTGGTAGTCATCGTAATATCCTTTTAAATCGGCTAGGATCAAGTCACATATCTCTTTTTCGTACCCAGACGCGCCGTGCGCCTCGCAAACCGCCGCTAAAAGTTTTGTGTTTAATGCCATTTATCTTACCTCCCCAAATTTTTGTATAAAAGCCTTAACGAGCTTAACTTTGTTCTCATAATCCCTAATATCACATACGGATACGGGGGAATGTAGGTAACGGCAAGGCGTTGCCAATCCTATGACGGGCGTCCCCGTACCTGCATGCTGGTATCTGCCTGCATCCGTACCACCCATGCCTGTCGCGCGGTATTGGTATGGTATGCCGTTCTCTTCCGCAACCGCAACTATCTTGTCGATATATTCGCGGATATAGATCGTCGTACGGTCAATAAGGCTCAACGCCGGGCCTTTGCCCAATATCGTTACTTTATCGTAATCATTCTCCGTAGACGGCATGTCAGCGGATACCGTGCCCTCAAGATTTATATACATATCAACCTTAACACGGTTAGCCGCAATAGCCGAACCACGCAAACCGACCTCCTCCTGCGTGCAGAAAATGGCCGTAATGGGTGTCTTTACATCAGATTTAAGAATCTCGATTATAGCCGCGCAACCTAACCTGTCATCAAGCGCTTTGGCTTTAACCTTATGTTCACCGAACTCGGTAAACTCGCTGTCGAAGTAGATGAAGTCGCCAATTGACGCGACCTTCTCCGCCTCTTCCTTTGATGTTGCGCCGACGTCCACGTATAACGCGTCCAAGGCTATCGCATTATTTCTTTCATCTCCAGATGTTAGGTGTACAGGTTTTGTGCCAATAACGCCCGGCACTTTATCTTTGCCGACCTTGACGATTTTTGATGGAAGTATGCGCGGGTCAATACCAAAGGAAGCAAGGGCAAGCAGGTTTTCATTAATCCGCCTAACACAAAGCCCAACCTCATCCATATGCGCGGAAAGACCGATGTGCATGCCGTTTGCGTTCGCATTTTTAGTAACGATAAGGTTACCCATTCGATCCGTCATCATACTGTCCACAAAGCCTTCGATTTCGGCTTTTATTAAGTCGCGAACCTC
>WQWB01000093.1 GCA_009785555.1 Defluviitaleaceae bacterium
AATAAATGGCGACGAAAAGATTTTAAATAAATCAATTGTTTTGGCAAAGGCGGCAAAACTTCTTGGTTTGCCAATACTTGTTTCCCGCCAATATCCGCAAGGGCTTGGAGATACGCACATGGCTCTGCTTGACGCTTTGGGCGAGCATGACAACACTGACAAAATCGAATTTAGCTGTATGCGGGATGGCAGCGATAAAGGCGTCCCCCGAAAACTTGAAAACCTTGGGCAACGCGTAGTTATAATTGCCGGGGTCGAGACACATATATGCGTGCAGCAGACAGTTCTGGATATGCTTGCATCCGGTTATTTGGTATACGTACTCGCCGATTGCTGCGGTTCGCGAAATGAAGCTGACCATCAAACCGCGCTTCAAAGGATGGGTTTAGCCCGCGATAACGGTACCTGCATAATTACGACACTTGAATCGGTGTTATTTGACATACTCGGCACGGCTGCACACCCAAGCCGTAAGGAAATCCAGTCACTTATCAAATAAAGCGCAAATGCTTAAATACACTATAAAGCGTTTCGCCCTAATGCTTTTAACGCTTTTTGCGGTTATTCTAATCGCGTTTATTATTATACGCTATATACCAGGCAGCCTGTTGGACGACCCAAACCTCACAGACGACGCTCGCGCTGTCATCGTCGCCGCTCATATGGAAGGGCAGCCTCTTCACACCCAGTTCCTATCATACATACACCGTATTTTCCGTTACGGCGACTTTGGCACATCGCGCATCGTGGAGCCGGGCGTTCCAGTCTTCGGTATCATATCACGACGCTTACCCGTTACTGCGGCTATAAATGCCGCCGCACTTCTCTTGGCTTTGCCCCTCGGTACGTTGCTGGCCGTTACAGCCGCGCTTGGCCGCGGTAAAATTTCCGGCAAGGCTGTTAATTTTATGTCAGTCGTTCTCGTTTCCGTGCCGTCGTTTGTGCTTGCTACCCTTTTACGCTACTTTATAGCATTCCGTTTGGATTTGCTCCCAATTTTGTATATACCTGGCGGCGGGTTTTTCGAGCAGGCGCGTTCGTTGATTTTGCCTGTCCTTGCTCTTGCGGTTGCACCCACGGCATTGATTATTCGTTTGCTTCGCGCGGAATTGGTTGAAACGAAGAACACCGACTTTTACCAATTTGCCGCCGCAAAGGGTCTCAGCCGTTCAGCTGCAATGCGAAGGCACGCCTTGCCATATTCAACGATCCCTTTAATCCCTGTCATCGCACTTATGTTTACGGACGTTTTGGCCGGATCGCTTGTTGTGGAGCGCGTATTCTCCATCCCCGGCATGGGTGGAATTTTAATTGATTCGGTGTTGACGAGGGATCTTGACCTTGCTCTTGCCGTTATAATCTTCTTCACCGTCGCCGAGCTTCTTGTCCTCTTCATTGCCGATGTCCTCCTCGCCGTAATTGATCCGGAGATAAAATTCTCATGAAAAAAAACTCACAGTTCAAAAGATTCCTCAAAAACAAGGCAGCCGCGCTTTCGTTAATCTGTGCTGGCTTGATTGTAATTCTATCCATAATAGGTCCGTATATGAACCCGCATGGCTTTAATGTACCTTACCCAAACCTTACGCACATGCCGCCGCGCATACCGGGTGTCGAGCGTTTGGGTATCTTTGACGGTTCGCAGACATTACGCAATAGGCAAGCGGCGGGGCTTGGGAATGAGGATACATACCCAACCGGGTCGATTCTGCGTATATTTAACCATAGGTTTGAACACGGCGCGGAAATGGTTGACTTGCGAGTAAATGCCTATATTATGCGCGGTGCCGGCGATGAATACCGCTGGTTCGGTACGGACTACCTTGGCCGCGATCTCTGGACGCGGCTGTGGCGCGGTACGCGGCTGTCTCTTATTATCGCGTTCTCAGCCGTTATTATAAATACGGTAATAGGCGTGATTTTTGGCGCGTTGTGCGGTTATTACGGCGGCAAAGTTGACCTGCTCCTCATGCGCGTAACCGAAGTGCTGGACAGCCTGCCACAAATTGCGCTCTTTGCCTTGCTTATTATGGCGATTGGTACGGGGGTTCTGCCTATCGTATTCGCGCTATGCCTAAGAGGGTGGACCGGCACGGCACGCATAGTCCGTGCACAGTTCCTTAGGTATAAAACGCAGGAGTTCGTTTTGGCTGCTCGCGTAATCGGCGCAAGCGACGCCCGCATAATCTTCCGGCATATCATGCCTGTGGCAGGAGGCCCTGTAATTACCCGTGCCGCATCAGCAATACCCGGCGCGATATTCATAGAATCATTCTTTGCATACCTTGGCCTTGGCATTGCCGCGCCAGAGCCGTCCCTCGGTATCTTAATGGCCGACGCGCGCCTCACGCTAACCGTAGCACCGACGCAGACGCTGTTTCCGGCGCTCGTCCTCTCGTTGCTCATGCTGTCATTCAATATGTTGGCATTCGCGCTGCGTGAGGCCGGTGACGTGCGGGATAGCTTCAACAAATAAAAACCTTGACTCTGCCATTGGGGAAGCGGTTAAACCATACTCAAATTTATTTTGGGAGAATTTTAGCATGAAGGGGTTAATCAAGATTAAGGACGCGGCGGCGAAGTACGACATAATGGCGCGTACATTAAGTTATTATGACGCTTACGTCAAGAACAAGACAAAATATTTTCATATAAATTTTCGGGTAATTTTCCACCCACGTTCGTTAAATCTACCTATATAAAATATAGCATCAATGCTATTCAAAACGATGAGTGCTGTGTTATATCATATCTTTGATAAATATTTTTAGAATAGTTTAACCGAATCCATATTCATACAACCATATATTATAGAAGCGCCTCTAAAAACTAAAAATGGGGAGGTGAAATTTTGGATAAAAAGGATTTTAATGAAAAGATATCGGATATTTCAAAGTCTATAATGTCGTACTGCGTAACGCGGACATCGAATAGATATGACGCAGAGGACTTGGCACAAGAAATCATAGTGGAACTCGTTAAAAGCGTTGAAAATATTCGGGACGATAAAGCGTTTTATGGCTTCATGTGGGCTGTAGCCAGGAAAGTCTATGCTATGTGGTGCCGAAAACGAGCTAAACTTAACACCGGCGAACTGCCGGACGATTTAGCCGACGATACCGATTATTTTGACATTGACGACAACACGGATTTGTATATGCTGCGCCGTGAACTAACATTGTTGTCGGAAAAATACAGACAAGCGGTTATACTCTACTATCTTGAAAATAAATCTTGTTCTGAAATTTCATCTATCCTCTGCATCAGCGAAAGCATGGTTAAATACTTGCTGTTCAAGGCAAGAAAAATTTTGAAAGAGGGTATGTATATGGAAAGAAATTATGGCGAACAGAGTTACAACCCCAAGCAATTATCGCTCCTATACATGGGCGAGGGGCCGAATAAGTATTGGAACATAACGGACAGTAAAAAAATCCCGCAAAATATCTTGTGGGCGTGTTATAACGATAACTTAAACGCTGAAGAAATAAGTTTACAAATCGGTGTTGCGCTTCCATACCTTGAAGCGGAAATAAAAATCCTCGAAAAAGCTGGTTTACTTATTCAAAAAGGCAGCAGATACAGCACAAACATAATTATATTTACGAATGAGTTTAAAATCGAATTGTCTGCAAAAATCGAAAGCAAACAGGAGTTGATAGCAGATACCCTATATAATTTTATCGTAGATAACGAAGATAAAATCAAGGATATCGGTTTCCACATGAATGGTATGTCAAGAAATTCGTTCCTTTGGCATATCTCGTGTGCCGCGTTTCAACTGCTCTTCGGCAAAATAACCGAAAGGGATTATCCATTTGAAAAGTATCCTGTTACAGCGTTTGGGGAAAAAGCATTTGTATGGGGTGATGAGTCGCCGAGTAATATATTAGGCTTATGCAACATGAGCAGTCACGACGGCAGTCTTGATGAGGGCGAAATTAGATTTTTAGATTATCTCCCAAATCCGAAGAGCGAACACGCCTATTTTTACCGCAATAGAAAGCTGGCGAACTTTTATATAAAACTGGCTTCGGGTAAAATAAAAAATCCCAACGAACACGAAAAGGAATTTATAGCAGACTTGATTGCAAACGGCTATGCGCTTAATAATAACGGTGAAATATCCATAACGACGCCGGTTTATACTCAATCGCAAATAAATGAATTATACTCGCTGCTGTCGCCCATGATAGAGGAACTTCTAAAATCAGCTGCAGATATACAAGAAGCCGCCGAGAAAGTTTTAAAAAATCACGTTCCGGCTCACTTGAAGCAACAAACCGCAGGAATTATTTGTATGCGGATGTTCGACGAAGTAATCGGCGCGTCAACAGAAATTATGCGGCGTAAGGATTATTTGAAAATAAACTGGAGCGCTTGCGAAATGCCGACTGTGTACGTTGTTTTGGGATAAACTCAAATAAACGGAATAGTGATGAGCAGGGGAAATTCCTCTTTGGCAAGTAGGGTTTCCGGCTCGCCGAAAACGGAGGCCGACACAATTTTGCTAGCGCAAAGTTGAGTCGGCCTCCTGTTTGTTAGAGGTTTTCCTTAATACTTCTCGGATGTTAAATGCATATCCGTCAGGCCCGCCTTCGGTGATCTGCTACGGCTTCCGGCGTTATGCCACCACCGAGTATACACAAGGATAAGTAAATGGCTTGAGACAACTAATTTTATAGCAGATAACAGTCGCCGTGGCGGAACACACATGGTTTGCGTAAGTGATGAGATAAAGAAAGGTTTGGGGTATCATCAGCTTAATATTTATATTCCTATAAAGTTGAAGGACGAATAAAATGTTATTTATAGTTTGAAGTAGATGTGATTTTACGACATAATGGAATAATTAAGATCGCTCCTACAAAAACTATAGGAAAATGATAGGAGTGGAGATATGGATAAGATAAACCTTGACTACACAGACCTTGCGATGGAGGCCGCCGAAAGCCTTGACCCGGGCGGCGTCGGCATACCGGGAGTTGGCATGGATATTTCGGAAACGGATATTGACGGTGGCGTTGTCATTGTTACGACGGTTACGATAGAAGACGAGCGCGGCGCGGAGGCTTTGGGTAAGCCGAAAGGTGTATATGTTACGCTGGAATGTGAAGCGATGAAAACAGCGGACGCCCGCGCCCATAAGGATATAACCTGCGCGTTTGCGGAGGAGATGAAGCGGTTACCCGTAATTGCCGACGCAAAGTCCGTACTGATCGTTGGGCTTGGCAACCGTTACGTTACGCCGGATGCGCTGGGGCCGCGGGTTGCGTCGGCGGTGCTCGTTACGCGGCATTTGGAAGGGCTTACGAAGGAGGAACTGGGTACGGACGAATACACATCCGTATCCGCGATTGCGCCGGGTGTGCTTGGTACAACTG
>WQWB01000094.1 GCA_009785555.1 Defluviitaleaceae bacterium
TCGTTGCCGCCGTCGGTGTTAAACCAAGGGTTGTTGCTGTTAGAAACCGCCGTTTCCCGTATGCGAGCTTGCTCTGCCTCGTTGAATGAGTTTATGAAGGACAGGTTAAGCCATTCGCGTATGCCGGATGTTTCCCAGGTTACGGGTTCCCAGTTTATATTATACGTACTTGTCGTTACGTTTCGCGTTGAGATTATAAGCGCGTAGTCTCCGTCTAAATCCAGTACGTTCCAGTTATGCCGGCCGAAAGGTATGGTGTCGCCGACATTTACACGGTTTTTTTCTATATGTGTAATGCAAGCGGAAAAGAAGGCCATAAAAATAAATGCGGCAAAAATTAATCCAATACTTTTCCTACCCATTCTTAATCATTTCTACCAACTTTTCTATGACATCCCCTACAAGAACTCGGCAGTGGGGTTTGTGTGCGCCTGTTGTAAGGTCTATGCCTTTGGTGTGGAAGGTGCAGCAAGCGGAATTGTGCTTTTCCGTAAGCCATGCCTTTAGCTCTGCGGCAAGGGTTACGGTTTTTATGTTTTTAGGGCAATCCTTGCCGGTTGGCCCCGTGCGGCCGAAAAAGTAGCCAAGGCAGATAATCGCGCCCGTAAGCGCGCCGCACGCGCATTTCGTACGCCCAATGCCCCCGGCAAAACCCGTCGCGGCAGCCACAAGTGTGTCCGGCATCTCCGGTGCGATATATTCCTTTATAGTATATACGATAGCCTCGGAACAATGCAGGTGGCTGTTAAAATATAAATCCTCCGCCCGCTCTCTCATTTTGCTTATCTCTATGTTTATATCCATCAGATAAACTTCACCTTCTCCATATTCGGAGTGTGCGGCGTGCCGGGAGCGGCTGCGTGGCCGACGAGGACGGCCATGCCAAATTCGCGCCCTTCCGTAATGTTTAATTTGTTTTTATACTTGGCGCCATTGGCTCCGTTAAGGGGTATGGCCATCATAGCGCAGATGCAGTTGCCCAAACCAAGCGATTCGGCGGCCAGCGCGATGTTTTGCGTGACGATACCGCAATCTAAATCCACCCAATTACTGCCGGTATCCGTCATCTTATTAACGATAAATACGCAAGGCGCATTGTAGAATATCTTGCCGCCGCGTTCCTTTATGCGTTCGTACATCGTTTTGTCTTCACGCTCCGCAAGGGCGTTCATGGCTTCGGCGTCCATTTCGTCGATAAGTGCCTTGTCCGTGATTACCACGATTTCCCAGGGCTGACGGTTCATCGCAGATGGAGCCTGTACGGCGGTAAGGGCGATGGCGTCGAGCTTTTCGCGCTCCACGGGGCAACCGTCGTAGTTACGGCAGGTGTAGCGGCTTTCGATTGTCTTCAAGGTTTGGTTCATTGGGATTTCTCCTTTACGCTCAAAATATTATTTATAGGATACCATAAAATTATGTGGAAAACAAGTGAAACGTGGATTGGAGGAAGGGTTGGATAGGGTAATTTCAGAAACATTAATTTGTCGAAAGATGTCGAAAAATTAATGTTGATTTTACCATAAATTTGCAGTATAATAATTTTGATGCAATAACATTGTTCAGGGACAACGTTTTTGTATTATAAAATATGTAGCAGAAAGAAGGGATGTTATGATCTGTATTCGCAAAACTAAACTGGCTATGTTTATTCTAGCCGCCATTATCGCTGTAATGCTTTTTGCATTCAATGTTTATGCTTGTGCTGAATGTGTAGATGAGTTTGACGTAGAGATTTCTTGCCGTGATATTACAATT
This sequence comes from Defluviitaleaceae bacterium, assembly GCA_009785555.1. Classification (GTDB taxonomy): domain Bacteria; phylum Bacillota; class Clostridia; order Lachnospirales; family WRAX01; genus WQWB01. The sequence continues at coordinate 1,756 of WQWB01000094.1, forward strand.
AGGGATTTAGAAAGATTTAATGTTAGGCCAGTTATCAACAACATACCGCATCTGGATGTAAACGGCGTTTTCCGCATTGAAAGGCAAATCATCGAAATTGGCAGTCAACAAGTGTTCACTTGTCCAGATGATCCAAGCTATATCATTGTAGTCACCGACAACGGCATGTACGATGTACGTATTGATGATTTATTTGCGGCGAATATTGCGCATATTAACCTTGCCGCAAGATTATTGCCTAACCAGCAATATTTAACTGTAAGATACTTTACCACAGAGCGTGTTCCCTTGGAAATCTTTAATGCAAACCTTTATTCTGAGGTTCGTGGGCGGTGTGCCGTAGGCCAGCATTTAGGGCCAATTTATATATTAAGGATAATAGATCATTGGTTCCACAATCATGTTGGGCCTCGTCCATGGACATGTGGTATAACCACTACTTTCTATTGGGCTTGCTATGCGTGCGGCGTTACCGGGACAGAGTCTCACATAACCAATATATGGTGTATGGGTGATTAATGGTGACGGTTTCAAATTAAGAGTTAAATAATTTATACACTAACAAACAACAACGTACCCTGATACGCTGTTGTTTCATGTTCATGTAATTGTGTCTGATTTACGGCCAGGACGGCAGAAGCGTAGACCCATACGAGCCGTACGCCAACGAAAAATAACCATACATAAATCTCCGTAAAACAAGCTTGCAAATTGTGGGTTTGTTTTTAACATAACTTATACGACCTAGAGATTGCGGGTCAAGTTGGAGTAAGAACGCGATGAAGCTGCGTCCTAACCCCAACTAGCCCGCAATGACGGTGCGAGCCGATAGGGTTTCGCTACAAGTCTTATAACGGTGCGAAGTTCAAGCGTTTCGATGCGAGTCTAATGACTTTGCTCATCCATTTCCTTAATACCCTTAAACGCCCGGCTGATAACGTCAAAGGAAAAGCCGCGCCGGTGAAGGAAAGCGGTAAGGCGGCGTACGTCGGCGTGGTCTAATTCGTCTGCGTCAAGGCCAGTTTGCTGCAGGCGTTTCTTTAGGGCTGAGGTGGCGTTCTCCGTGTCCACGGCGTTTCTGTCAAACTCGCCGTCGGCTTCGGCCTCGCGCTGGGTTATGTAGTTATTATAGGACTCTTCAGCGATATCTTTTTCAATGCCGCGGCAATCCAGTTCGTTAAGGATGCGGTAGCGCCCGTAGCCCTTGGACTCAACGGCGTAGGCGACGTAATCCGCCGCCATCTTCACATCATTAACAAAGCCAAGTCCTTCCATGTCGATAAGTATGGCTTCGATAATATCATTATCCGTATATCCGGCTTTTATAAGGCGTTCCGTTAAACCACGGCGGGAGCGTGGCCCGTAAGAAAGCAGCTGCAGAGCCTTCTTACGGGCGTTATTGTATGTGTCCGTATTCATTATTCTAAATCATCGTCCGCGATTTCCGCTATGGCGACGTTTTTGACTGGTGCGGACTTGCCTTTTTTCTTACTGCTTCCGCTGTCTATCGCAACCATTTCTTTTGGCGGCGCGTTGCGTATCTCCGTAAGTGATTTCATGCCATGTGCGGCGCGTACGGTGTTTTCTATCTCCAAGCAAATGTCGGGGTTTTCCTTTAGGAAGGTCTTTGCCTTCTCGCGCCCCTGCCAGCTGTAGTCTTTGTACGAGTACCATGACCCGCCCTTGTTTACGATACCGGCGGCGGTTGCAACGTCTAGCGTGTCGCCCTCGAAGGATATACCCTTGCCGAACATGATGTCAAAGTTTACGGTCTTGAATGGTGGGGCGAGTTTGTTTTTAGCGACTTTTACCATAATTGGGTTGCCTATCAGCTTGTCACCTTCCTTGATGGATTCACCCTGTTTGCGGATATCCATGCGGATGGAGGCGTAGAACTTGAGCGCGCGGCCACCAGTCGTGGTTTCGGCCGGGCCGTAGCCGCCGATGTTTGCTCGCAGCTGGTTCGTAAAGATGATGGTTGTGCCGGTGCGTCCGCAAATGGCTGTTAGTTTCCGCAAGCCTTGGGACATAAGTCGAGCCTGTACGCCCATGGTTGCGTGACCCATATCGCCGTCCAGCTCCGACCGGGGGACGAGAGCGGCTACAGAGTCAATGACGATGATGTCTATCGCGCCGGATTTGACCATGTCCTCTGCGATATCAAGAGCTTGCTCACCGCTGTCCGGCTGGGATATGTAGAGTTCGTCGATGTTTACACCGAGGTTTCTTGCGTAGACCGGGTCAAGAGCGTGTTCCGCGTCGATAAAGGCTGCCACGCCGCGCATTTTCTGTGCTTCGGCTACGATATGGAGGGTAACGGTTGTCTTGCCGCTGGACTCCGGTCCGAAGATTTCGATGATGCGCCCGCGCGGTATGCCGCCTATACCAAGTGCAAGGTCAAGACCCAAACAGCCCGTGGGTATAACGCTCACGCCTTGGCCGGACGCCTTCTCGCCGAAGCGCATAACTGCACCCTTGCCATAGGATTTTTCCATATCGCCCATAAATTTGTTGAGAACCTCTCGGCGTTGTTTGTCGATTTTGTCAAAATCCGTTTCCGCAGCAGGTTCGGGTAAGGTGGGCTTTTCCTTTTTCGTAGATTTCTTGGTTTTGGTATCTTCTGCAATGTCGATGTCTAAATCGTCGGCCATGTCCATAATCTCTAAGTCGTTCATTTTGTATCTCCTTAGTTCTTAATAATTTTCGTTTAATGTGTACGTTTATGCCTCATAGATAAGCCTAGGGGTGCGTCGTCAAGGAAGCTGTAGACTTTAAATCTTTCTTCGGTGTAATAATCGGCAAAGTAAAACAGGATATCGGAAAACGCCGCCATATCATATAAGCTTAAGACCCTACGCAAATACTCCAACTGTCCTGTAATTGGAAACGTAAAATCCAAAAGTTCAATAATCCGGAAATCGTTTGCGAGTTCGTCTATATCCGCGATAAATATAAAGCGTGTAAAGGCATCGTCAGACTCGATTTGCGTGCCGTAAATAGATTCTATAAAGTTCGTAACAAGGTGTAGGTTCCAATGAATCTCTTCATAAATAATATATACCATGTACATTAAGTTTGTGGGGCTGAAACTTGCTTCGATATTTACCGTACCCGGGTTTGCTTGGTTTTCACGCCAAAAAGCGTCTTGGTCTTGAAGTGGCTTAGTAACGATACCGCCAAAATATCCAAAAAATTCAAGTATAGATTCCTCAGAACCCATTGTGAAGAATAATTCGCGCGGGATTGAAATGGATATTTCGTCTCCCACAAGGCTGGTATTTGGATTATGATTGGCGAGGTAAAAAAGCTGTACGCATCCCGTAAATATAAAAACCCCAAATAATGCCATAATTGCTGATATTATCTTTTTCATGTTCCTGCTCATATCCTTAAGAAATATAAATTATAATGCGGATAATAACTTCCAAAGAATTTCAAATGCCTTTGTAACGGCACGTGCGCGGATACGTTCGCGTTCGCCGCTCCAATTAAGCTTGAACGTTTCCGTTTTACCCTTATAGTGTAATCCGATGTAAACAAGCCCGACGGGCTTTTCGTCCGTACCTCCACCGGGGCCTGCGACACCCGTGATGGATATGCCGATATCCGAGCCGCTTGTTTTTGCAA
>WQWB01000095.1 GCA_009785555.1 Defluviitaleaceae bacterium
CGAAGTGGTAGTTTTCCATGAGGACGCTGCGCGGAATGCAAGGGACAATCTGAATAACATCATTAATTTCCACAATAGCCAAAAGCGCGATTTAGACGTTTCCATCCACTTTAATGCCGTGGACGGTACGAGAGACGCCGGTATAGGCGTGGAGACATGTTATAGAGAAGGGAACAAGGAAATGCGTACCATCGCCGCACGCATTTCCAAAGCGATATCCGACGCATCAGGCTTAATATTGCGCCGAGGCGACGGTACGTTCGCGCGTTCGGATTTAGGGTTTCTAAACCGCACAAATATCGACCGCGCGGTGTTGTTGGAAGTTTGCTTCGTAAATTCGCGAAAAGATGTGCAGCTGTATCAGGAAAATTTTGACGCGATATGTAAAGCCATTGCGGAGGCGATAGCGGATAAAAAATTGGCTGCCGCCAATGTAGGGGCAGGTAAGAACAGCATGGATTATCCGACTCATGGCTTACTGGAAGCGACGATTCAAGCTTTTATTAGATACGGGATAATAAATTCGCCGGATTATTGGCGCAGCATAAAAATCCCTATGGAAATTAACGGTTTTTTGCATGCTTGCGTATCATCAAATAGGTTACGTTCTGATGTTAATAATGGTATTAACGATTTTCGTACGGCACTTCGTACACTAGACGATGTTGGGTTGGTTGAATGTAAGGAGTTGTATTGCCAAATAAAGGAAACGGCTAGAGACGTTGAATGGTTTGACAGGCTGCTTATAAATATCGCTAACAGGTTATAGTAGGCAAACCCCTCCCATTGGATAGTAATTGTATGGGAGGGGTTTTACAAATATCTATTTAAGCTATAGAGGAATGTTCGTATAATCGCAAATTTATTCTATTTTAGGAAAACATAAATTATCTTCTTTTGGGTAAATTAACAAAATAACTAATATAAACCCAAGGTATATTTTACAAAAGGAGAGGTGTATTTTGAAGAGAACAGTTTCATTCCTAAAACGTTTAATTCATCTATTAATGGTTATGGTTTTAATAAATGGGTTATTGCCTAGAGCCATTTTTTCTGTTACGGAAATCGGAGGCATTACCGCGTTTTCATCCATTACTGTATTTGATGCCCAGGAACTGCTTGCTGCAATTTCAGACGCATCAATAGATACCATCTTTATCTCGGGCGTGATTGAGGTATCTGAAACGGTACTCATCGACAGGCCGCTGCACCTTACAGGCGACGGAACGATCCTAGTATCGGATGCGGTGCTGAGGGTTCCATGGCACCAGCCGTCGTCCGTATTGGCGCCGTACCTCGCATCCGCCTGGCCTGGCGAAACAAGCGCCATCATTAGGGTTGAATCAGGGGTTACGATATCAAACATCACGATATCCGGACCGGCTACAACAACCACACGTACCCACGTCAGCGGAATATACGTTACAAACGCCACGGGACAGGTAAGGCTTGAGAATATAACGATAAATCATATGCACCACGGGATCCCAGACGGTGTAATGACAGATATGGGTGGGTTTGGAGTTCACATCAGAAACTCTGACGTTGAAATATTAAACAGCCGCATAGAAAATTTCAACAACCAAGGTATTCAACAGGTTGGCGGCAATTTATTGGTGCAGAATACCCAAATAATAAGTTCGGCTCCAAATAATCACCTTAGGGCAAGGACTGGTATCCAAATTAGCCCCGGTTCCGTAAGCACAACCTTAATCGGGAATACGATATCGGATCTTAGGTTTACAGGGGCAGGGGCAACGGCCTCCGGTATTGTTGCTTTTGACGGCATGGTAATTGCGGAAGGCAATACGTTTACGAACTCGGATGTAGCCATTATAGCTTCAGGTTCATGGGGTTCTCCCAATTTAACTTTGGCGGACACGAACTTTGATGATGACGCAGCCTTAGACACGGATATATTCATCCGACTTGAAGGCGGTACCAACGCCACCGTAACCAACCATTGCGCCATTTGGGCTGACAGAGTGCATTTTGCTTTTGGCGGCGGAAGGTACAACGGCTCATTAGTGACGTCAACCGGAGATGCCGCAACAATGAAAGCAGATGGGGCGCTGCCCGTAGAAATTCCGTTTCCTGCTATCGTATCTTTTTATTATCCCGGCTCCACGCAAGATATGTTGCAATTGCAACTGCCAAATATAATAGGCAACCGGGTTGCCAATAGGCTGGTTGTTTGGGCGGCAGTTGATGGATATGTACGCTTATTTCCGGCGGCGGTACCTTTGGGTTATACTATCCATGGATGGCGGGATTTCGCGTATCTGGGAGAAGAACCTACAAGGCTCCCAGAACCATTGCCCGTAGATGAACCAATAACGATAGTGCCAATGACACCGACGGCATTTAATGTAACCTATGTGGTGGAGGGTGAAAGGCCGCAAACCTATAGCTCCATTCCGGAAACGCAAAATCTACAGCCTGGCACGACTGTAATGCTACAGCCTAACCTAACCACTACTGAAATGGCAAACGCGTCTGGCGTTATTGGCACGTGGGTATTTAATGGCTGGACTGCGGCCGATATAAGCATGGCGGGTGGATCATTTATAATGCCGGGCAATGACGTCGAGTTTGTTGGTACATGGTTATTTATTATGAATACGACAAGTGATTACGGCGGCGATTATGGTAACAACATTATATCGCATTCTCCCGAAATTGGCATGAATTACTATCATGAATACAATGCCGGTGAAGGCGTTAAGAACTTAATCATGTTCAGCCCCATTCACCACGCTTATTTGATAGGTGATGATCATGGATTAATTAGGCCGCAGGATAGTATAACAAGGGCGGAAGCTGCAACCGTATTTTTCCGTTTGATATCGGACGAGTATAGGGTGGAGGTATGGACGCAGGATAATAATTTTACTGACGTAACAATTAACGATTGGTTTAACAACGCCGTTTCGACTATGGCGAATGCTGGGGTATTGGTTGGCATGCCGGATGGCACGTTCCAACCAAACAGGGCTGTAAGCAGAGCGGAATTTGCGGCGGCTATGATGCGGTTTTTCACGGAAATTCCATTGGAAGGGATAAATACGTTTTCAGATACGCAGGGGCATTGGGCGGTGTCCGAAATAAGTGCCATGGCGCGCATGGGCATAATAAACGGATTTCCGGATGGGAAATTTGCCCCAGAGCAAGCGATAACGCGAGCGGAAGCGGCGGCTATTATTAACCGCATGTTAATACGGCTGCCGGAAACGGCGGAAGACTTATTACCGGATATGGTGGTTTGGCCAGATAACGCAGATGTATCAGCTTGGTTTTACCTGTATCTGCAGGAGGCATCAAACTCCAACTATTTTGAAGTAAAGGAAAACGGCATCAATAAAAGATGGACGGGATTTCCGCGCCAAAGAAATTGGGGTGTTTTGGAGCGTCCATATTCGAGGCCTTTGGATATTCATGAAAGTTAATATTATATAATGGCGTAGGTACTTATTAAGAGCATTATCTGGATAATGGATAGTCATAACTACAAACCTATGACTGGATTATGTTTGCCATTTACCAACTGCCAATTTTTACATTACTAGAAAACCTCTTTCGTGCAACAATATCTTTAACGAGAGGGGTTTTTTCATGGATATCTACATCAAGCCGGCGCGCAAGGTGGCCGTGTCTGAGGCGAAGTTTATCTGCGTGCGTCACGTGGCCGAAGTGCAGGCTGAACCTTCGCTTCGCGAACGCGTTGAATCTCTGAAGTTGCAGGACACTGGCAAAAAGAACGGAGTTTTCCTTGTTTCGGTAATGGATATCATTAAAGCCATTGAGGAAAGTCTACCGGGGCATACGGTAAACAATGTCGGCGAAATGGATACGGTTGTGCTGTACAGCGCGAAGGAAGAGAAAAGGGTTCCTTTTATAAAGTGGCTTAAAATAGCCGTAATCGGCCTCGTAATGGCTGTAGGTGCCGCCACGGCGATCATGAGCTTCCATAATGATTCGGAGATACCAAAAATTTTCCGCGCATACCATAAGATGTTTACCGGGCAGGAAGTGGCCGATCCAAGGGTTATCCAAGTAACATATGCTATCGGCATCGCTCTTGGTATAACCGTGTTCTTTAATCATTTTAACCGTAAAAAGATACAAAAAGACCCGACACCGCTGGAAGTTGAGATGTCCGACTACGATAATATCGTTACCGAAACTTTGGTTGATTTTTTAGAGGCTAAGAAATCGAAAAAAGAAACGGGGAAAAAGTAATGTCGGCTCAGCTTGTTTTAAATGGGTTTGTTGGCCTTTGTTCGGGGTTTGTCGTTTCCGGAGCTGTTTTTGCGTTTATCGTGGCCATTGGTATTGTGCCGCGCCTCGCTATACGTAGCGGTACGCAAAAATACGTACGTTTTTATGAAAACATGATAAGTGTTGGCGGCGTTTTTGGCGCAACCACGATATTCGTAGATTACAGCATACCGATTGGGCAGGTAGGCGGCGCGGTGACGGGGCTTGCGTATGGCGTGTTCCTCGGATGTTTGGCAGTGTGTTTGGCGGAGGTGCTTAATGTTTTGCCGATAATGGCGCGGCGCGCAAAACTCCAAAAGGGTATTTCCGTATTCATATTTTCACTTGCAGTTGGTAAGGCGGCGGGTGCGCTGGTATATTTCTTCAGTCCATTTAATTTTTAAGAAAATAATGTCCAATTAAAATGGCCGGAAAAATTTTGTTGTCGGCTGGTAAATAGCCTATTATATGGGTTTGTTAGGGGGATCTACATGAATAATTCGGGTATCACAAAAAAACGTTATTTGGACATGGTGGAGGAGGTTTCTCCTAATAGCAAAACATTTTCAAACTGTCTAAAAGCGTTTATTATTGGCGGGCTTGTATGCGTGCTGGGACAGGGTCTTACAGCTCTGTACAGAGCCATGGGAGCGGAAATGGACGTTGCGGCCACTTTCGCGTCCGTTACGCTTATGTTTTTCGCGGTCTTACTCACAGGGTTCGGTATTTATGACGAAATGGCGCGTTTTGCCGGAGCCGGGCTTGGCGTTCCTATCACGGGCTTTGCAAACGCTGTAGCCGCGCCAGCCATTGAGCACAAAAAAGAGGGGTTCATATTCGGTGTAGGTTCAAAGATATTTATTATCGCAGGACCTGTAATCGTTTACGGCGTTGCGGCGTCCAGCGTGATGGGCATTTTTTATTGGCTTATTTATAGGTAAAGGAGGTTTAATA
>WQWB01000096.1 GCA_009785555.1 Defluviitaleaceae bacterium
CGTAAAGCCGAAGAAGAAGCGCGAAAGCGTAAAGTGGCAGAAGAACGGAAACATAAGATTGCAGAGGAAGAACATCGTAAAAAACAAGAGCGCATTAAGCTGATGGAACTGTTGTTGCGGCTGGAAGAAATGAAGATGGACGATGCATTATTTCTCTTACTCCTTTGGCTTAAATCCGAATACGGATACGAATGGTAAGGTTGTTATGGTCGGACGTGATAGACATGTAAATATTGATGTTTCCGCTTGTCGGTATGTTGACCCTGTTTATAAAGAAATCGTTGAAGAACTCCGCCGTAAAGAAAACAGATGCCGTATATGTGGCGGAGCATTTGGTTTGCTTACAAAAAGATGCAAGAAATGCAAACAGCCTAAAGAATATTAAACATGTTCTGAACTACTTTTCAAATATGGCAAAAAACTGCCTATAGTTACGGCAGTTTTTTGTCATATTTTGTGCCTTTTTATAATTTTTATTATCTTTAAATCAACTTCGCCGGGATTAACAAAACTCACTTCGTTGGTGATAGTGTGGCACAGGTTGGATCTGTAAATATGTTGCATTCCGATTCGTAAATAACAAGGAAATTTTATATTACTCCGTTACTTTCCTCAGATATTTAAACCCGCGCGTAATAGCCGCAAGCACGTCTTCCGCGCCTTCAAACTCGTAGGCGAGTGTACCGGTGTATCCAAACTTTTTTAGTATGGAAATACATTGCGGTATAGGTACAACACCGTGCCCAACTATCGTACCGCGCAGGAAATTGCTTTGGCGCGTGCCAAACCAGCCGTCGCCGGGGTGGCCGTTTGAGAAGGGTTTGTAGAGGAAATCCTTTGCGTGTGCGTGCATAGCGAAAGGCGCGCAGTTTTCCACCGCGGTAACCGGGTTTTCGTCCGCGCAGAGGAAGTTGCCCATGTCTATTAGGATACCGTAATTCTCATGGTTCACGGCCTTTACTAATTCAACGAGGCGGTGGGAATCCTGGATAAAATACCCGTGGTTCTCCGTCATCGTTTTTATGCCTAAGGATGCGGCATATTCCGCCACTTCGCGGATGCCGGGCGCGATAAGCTCGATTGCATCTTTATAAGTTTTGCGAGGCACATTCCTAAAGCCGCTGCACGAATCGTGTCTAAACATTGACACCCCGAGCATTTTGGCGATATCTATCTGTTTCTTAACGCGCTCCACTTCTTTTTCTGGGCTTCCGTCTTGCCCCTGTCCGTAAAGGAAATCAGCGCCGATGAGGTACGCGTTTATCTCAATTCCGGCGGTTTGCGCTACATCTAGGATTTTTTTTGCGCGCTCCATTGCGCTTTCGCCTTCCGGCGGGGCAAAGTTAAAGTCCGTAAACTCAAAGCAGTCAAATCCTGTCTCTGCGGCGTGTTTGATCGCGTCGTATATGGTAAACTCGTCCTTGCGGTAACGGCCGCCGTATGAATAGCTTGATATACCTAATTTCATTTTTATTCTCCTCTTGATCTATGTGCTGGAAGTATATGGATAATTTGCGCCTCGGCGATAAGTTCGTACGGGCTTTCCGACAATTGCAAAAGCTACGCTGCGCCGCCTGTTACAACAAATAGTGGACGGTACGAAATGTCGCCGCAATATGGCATACCGTCTTTAAAGATTTCTGTATTTTCGCCAACAACGAGACGGAAAGACACAATGTCATTACCTATATCGCCAAGCCCGCCAAGTAAGTACCAATCTTCGTTAAAATACCCGATTACCTGCCCTGCGCCGTAAAGCATAGCCGACACGGCGGCCGCACGCACCTTCCGCTCTCCGCGCGTGTTTATTGTAACTTGCGCCGTATCATAGTAAATTTAGGACATTCATGTTAATAAAGCCCCATCCAATGGCATTAATATCAACTATAAGGATGGCATGTTCATCAATAACAACGCTTGTGATGTTAGGAGCGGACATATGCTGCCCAATTGTAATAACCCGGGTAAAATCGTCGTACACCGAATAGATTAGCAAGGGTCCGTAAACAAATGCAAACTCGGTCATCCCTGCATCCGGCTTTCTTTCGTATAGAGATTTAAATCTGTAAGTACATAAACCCTGTTAATGTTTGTTACGCGCGTATTTATATCTTCCGTCCAATATCCTGTAATGCTCAAATCGTAGAAAATATATAATGGGCGGTTTGTAAGGTTGCCGTGGTACGGCTTGCCGTCTTTGGTGACTGTTGCATAATCCAAGATATTGACCTGGAAGGGCGCGAGGTGTTCGTCTAGATGGCGTGATCCGCCTAGATAATTCCAATCATCACTGAAGTAAGCGATTCCCTGCGACGTGCCGCACTCAAAGGTTGATGTTATAGCGATTGCGCGGACTTCGCGCTGCCCTTGTTCGTTTACGGTGGCACGTGACGCGTCGTAATAAATGATGACGGACCTGCCTTGGTGGAGGCCTTGTATAACTTCGTTTGCCAATGTTATATTGATTATAAATAAAGCATAGCCGTCAACAATAATACTTGTGTTGTTAATGCTTTCTGCTGGTTCTGCTTTCGTTGCGCAGGCACTTATAAGCATAAAGCCGGTTAGGATAAAAAGCCAACAGCGGGTTGTATAAAGCTTCATAAGTCACTACCTTCTTAAAAGCTAAAAACTATAGCGACGGTACAAGGCCTACCGGTATATATTAATGAGTGTGTGCTTTAAGAAAGCTTGGCTCTCAAAAACTGCGCTGCAAGCGTGATATCCGCGTCAGGGTCGTCGCCTACCTCACGTTCTATAGTTAAGAAGCCGTTGAAGTTGATTTCCCGTAGGGCTTGTAGGTATTTATCCCAATCCACGCCGCCTTGGCCGAGTGGAAGCTCTTCCCATGATACCGGGTTTGCTGACACCTGTATCCCATCCTTCGCATGGGTGTGCACGATGTAGTCCTTAAGGGTGTAGACGGCGGCTACAGGGTCATCCGCCACGACCATAACGAGGTTTGCCGGATCCAGGTTTACGCTGAGGCCTTTGGAGCCAAGGCTATCCAAAAACTCCTTTAAGGACGATGCGGGCTCTGGACCGGTCTCGATAGCGAAAAACGCGCCGATTGACGCGGCGTAGTCCGCCATTTCCTTGCAGTTTTTGCGCAGAATTTCCTTTTCGGCGTTCTCTTCCTTAGGTACGGCTGGGATGTGGGTTGTAACTACGTTGCATTCCATAAGTAAGGCCATATCAAGGATGCGTTTGCTGCGCTCCACGTTTTTGCGGATCTGTTCGTTGTCAAGGTTAAAGGCTGTGTGCATATCACCGCAAAGCGCGGAGAAGACAATGCCGTTGTCTTTTGCGAACTTTACCCATTCCTTCGCCTTTTCCGCCGTCATGTTCTCCGGCGCGAAGTCGCCAGCTACGGCGTAGGGCTGGATACCTGTAATGCCGAGCTTTGCCGTACGTAATATCGCGTCGCGCGGTGGTAGGCGGAAACTATCTAAAACTACTCCTATTTGCATAACTTACCTCCGAGAATTTTTCTTTAGTATAACATAAATGATAACTATTTACAAGAGATGAATTTGCTGGTATAATTATAAGGATTGGTAGGTGATTGCTGATGAAGTTTGAGTGGGATCCAAAGAAAAATGAGTTAAATATAGCAAAACACAATATATCGTTTGAAATTGCTGAATCAGTATTTGACGATAAAAACGCAATATATTTATGTGATGAGATTCATTCAATTGGTGAAGAAAGATTTATAGTTATCGGCAAAGAGGATACGCTTAGGATGGAAATTACAATATGTCACTGCTACAGAGGACAGGATACTGATATAATAAGGATTATATCAGCAAGGAAAGCTACAAAAAAAGAAATTGGAATATATGTATCGGGAGGTGTAATGGGATGAAAGCAGAATATAGCTTAAGTGATTTTAAAACAGTTATGATAAACCCATTTTATGATAAACTCAACAAAGAAGTTGTTATCCCTTTAAGAAGGGATGTTTATCAGATATTTGTTGATATAGCAGAGCAAAATGGTGAGGAACCTGAAAAGGTTATGCGCCGTTGCCTTTCAGATTACGCAAAAAAATTACAAGAACATGAATAAAGATCCATACTATCTCGCATATGAAAAGCGCTACAAGGCAACATACGCCGCTGGTGCAGCGCGCTGGGGGCATCCTTCGGACGAGCCGGGACTGTTCCACACATTAAGTGAATGGGCATTAAAGCATGGGTTGATAGACCTTGGTAAGCGTGTTATTGAGTTTGCCTGCGGAGAGGGCGGTTCTGGCGTGATTTTGTCGCGCCTTGGTTGTATATACCATGGTGTGGATATCGCCCGTGGCGAAGGCTCGTGAGGCTGTGGGAGGCTGGCTACCCGGCGGCCACCGTTTCTTTGCTTGATATGGTGAACGAGCAAGCTGGAGGAGAATTTGATGCGGCTATTGATATCATGGGGCTTCACATGCTTGTTTTGGACGATGATCGGAAAAAGTATCTGAAAAATGCTTATTCAGTGTTAAAAAGCGGCGCACCGATGCTGTTTTATAAAGAAAGCCATAGTGAGGACGCTTATGAAGGAATTGTAGCCACATTTGATGAATGGCTTAAAATTTCCGGTGCCGATTACGAAACGGCCACCGAAAAACAGGTAATGGGTACTGATATTACCGTAAAAATCC
>WQWB01000097.1 GCA_009785555.1 Defluviitaleaceae bacterium
CAAAGCTGTTTTTCAAAAAAAGCGGCTATATCACGAAGGATTGGTATCCGTATTTTTTAGCTGCACGTAGAAAAGGCAAAGATTTTAACGAAGCGTATATGGATGGCGAGATTAGTAGTTATGCTAAACGGATTTATGAAGTTGTTGCGGCACACAGCCGTATCCCGTCGCATGTGATCAAACAGGAAGCTGGGTTTTCATCGGAAGAAAAAGCCGCGTTTGATAAGGGATTGACGGAACTTCAGATGAAGCTGTTTATAACCGTATGCGGCAATGAACGCACGGCCAACTGGCCGTCCGCTGTTTTCTGCACGACGGAGCGGTTTTGGGGTGAAGCCCTGTTCGTGGAGGCGGATAAGATTAAACCGGATATTGCGCTAAAGAAGATAACTGAGCAGGTATTGTATCTTAACCCATCAGCACCGGCGAAAAAAATTATAAAATTTATTAATGGGAAGTAAAGAATGATTGCATTTATAAATGGCAAAATAGACAGTGTCGGGCTAAATAGCGTAATTGTTGGTTGCGGCGGCCTTGGATATTTCGTCCATGTACCCGCATCTGTGCTTACGCGTGTCGCTATCGGCGATGATGTGAAGCTTCTTACTCATTTGCAAGTTAAGGAGGATGGGTTCACGCTTTTTGGCTTTCTTACGCAAGCTGAACGATCCGTTTTCCTGCAGCTAATTTCGATATCGGGGGTCGGTGCGAAGTCCGCGCTTTCCCTTCTGTCATCCCTTACGCCAGAGCAGCTTATGCTTGCAGTCGTTACGGATGATGCGGCCGCCCTCTCCCGCGCACCGGGCATCGGCAAAAAGACCGCCGGGCGGATCATTTTAGAGCTTAAGGACAAGATGCGTTCCGCCGGCGAGGCTGAAGGCATTGCTGACACGGCGCAGGTTGGCATAAAGGTTACGTCCGGCCCGAAGCAGGACGCTATGGACGCTCTGGTAAGCCTTGGATATTCTCGTTCGGAGGCTGTACGTGCCGTTATGGAGGTTTATGTGCCGGAGCTGAATGTGGAGCAGACGATAAAGTTAGCGCTTAAAAAATTATCATAAAACAATTGTTAAGTTAAGAAAGGCGCGGAAACATTTTAAATAATTTTATATGTGACGCGATGTTAGGGATATGGATCACTTTGAAGAACAAGATTATAACAAGAGTTTTGACGCGAGCCTCTGGGTGCGTATTTTTAGGTTTGCCTTGCGGCAGAAGAAGCACCTATCGCTACTGATAATCGCCGTCGTCATGCTGTCCGTTGTTGAGGCGATCATGCCGCTTTTGACGCGTTACGCCATTGATACGTTTTTGGGCGACGGTAATTTGGCGTACGCCACGCTTGATGGACTGCCCGTTTATATCCTTTTGTATGTCGGTATCCTCGTTGCTTTTGCACTTTTTGTACTGCTATTTATTTACCAGGCCGGGAGATTGCAAACTAAGATGGTGTACGATATTCGTTCTACAGGCTTTAAACGCCTGCAGGAGCTTAGCTTCTCGTACTATGATACTACCCATGTGGGTTGGATGATGGCACGGATGACTAGTGACACTGAGCGCATCGGTGACTTTATCTCATGGAGTGTTATTGACGGGCTAGGCGCGATCGTATTCATCGTGATGGCGGTCGCCGCCATGTTTACGCTGGATGTTGGGCTTACGCTTTGGGTTATCTCCGTTGTACCCGTACTCGTTATCATTGTTTATATCTTCCAGCGAATAGTGCTTAAAGGCAACCGCATAGCTCGGAAAATGAACTCAAAAATCACAGGTGCCTACAATGAGGGCATTAACGGTGCGAGGACAACGAAGACGCTTATCCGTGAGCGTAAGAATTTTGAGGATTTCCAAAGCCTAACGGAGGAAATGCGGAAGCAAAGCCGTAAAGTGCAGATAATTTCGGCGATGAACTTTCCGGTCGTATTAAGCCTTGGCTCCGTCGCGGCAGCGTTTGTCATTACCATTGGCGGAGTGCAGCTGTTGGATGAGTACAGCACGATGTCCCTTGGCGTATTGGCGGCGTTTATCGCCTATACGACCATGCTCTTTGACCCTATATTCAACTTGGTAAACGTGTTTACGGAGCTTCAGTCTGCTCAAGCGAGCGGTGAACGGATGATGTCGCTCATTGCTAGTGAACCGGATATTGTCGACTCTGACGAAATGGTAAAAGTCTACGGCGACGCGCTTGACCCAAAGCCCGAGAATTGGCCAAAGATTACAGGTGACATCGAGTTTCGCAATGTAACGTTTAAATATAAGACCGGTGATACTATACTTGATAATTTCAATCTCAAGGTAAAAACCGGCGAACGTATTGCCCTTGTGGGTGAGACGGGTGCCGGTAAGTCCACGATTGTAAATCTCATCTGCCGCTTCTACGAGCCGACGGATGGGCAGATACTTATTGACGGAGTGGACTACCGCGAGCGTACGCAGATATGGCTTCAATCCAACTTGGGTTACGTCTTACAAACGCCGCATCTGTTTAGCGGCACCATTACAGATAATATAAAATACGGCAAGCTGGATGCGACGATGGATGAGGTTGTCGCCGCCGCAAAAGCCGTCAATGCCTATGATTTTATCATGAAGCTTGATAAAGGCTTTGACACCGACGTTGGTGAGGGCGGCGGGCGGCTGTCGTCTGGCGAGAAGCAGTTGGTCTCGTTCGCACGTGCGATAATCGGTAACCCGGCGATATTCGTTCTTGACGAGGCGACGTCGTCTATCGATACAGAGACGGAGCAGGTTGTACAGGAAGCTATAAACGAGGTCCTCCGCGGCCGTACGTCATTCATCGTAGCCCACCGTCTTTCGACGATACGCAGTGCGGACCGCATACTCGTAATACATGACGGCAAAATATTGGAAGAAGGCAACCACCGTGAACTTCTTCAAAAGCGAGGCAATTATTACAACCTCTACACAAATCAATTTAAGGAAGAGGAATCGGGCAAGGTTATTTCGCAGAAATAGAGGAATGGGAAAATGAACATAGCTAACAATATTCTAAGGCACAGCCTTCAAAACGTGTACTTTTTGGTAGGTACAGCCTGCGGCGGCAAGACGACGATGGCTGGTGCGTTGGCGGAAAAGCACGGCTTTATCCATTACAACGACAATTGGAATGAGGATAACCATAAAGTGTGGCTGTCAATCATCAACGAACGGTATCAGCCCAATTCATCTAAGCGCAAAGAAATTGATTGGGAGGCTTATTTCAGCAGAACGGTCGAAGAGTTTTTGGCTGACAGGAATGATAATCACGGCGCGAACGAGGCTCTGGAATTTTCCATATTAGAATTGGTTAAATTATCGCAAAATAATAAGGTTATCGCCGACGTTTGGATTGAGGATATGGATTTCCTGCTGGAAATATCAGACCGTAGCCGTATAGCATGCTTACTGGCACCGGGAGAATTGATTATACGCGATTATTATGGCCGAGACGACCACAAGGACTTTACGGACTGCATAAAATCCCTAAAAAACCCGGAAAAGAAGTTTGAAACGCAGAACGAGCTTTTTAGGATAGGCGCGAAGGAGTTTTTGGATAAGGCTATTAAATATAATCTATTTAAGGTTATGCGAGCCGACGATAGTACTATCAAAGGCACTTTACAATTGCTTGAACAACATTTTAACATATAAAACCAAAAAAATCATAAATCAAGAAAGGGTTTTGAAAAATGAACAGATTTGAAAGAGGAAACACATTTCCACAGTACCTGTCCCTGCACAGACTTGTGCAACTTGCTTTAACCGGCGTATGGTTTATTGCCTTGCTTATTCCGTGGACGCGATTCAGTATTAGCGGCTGGGGTATTAACATTACGGAACGTTACAACATTTTCTCCTTAGCAAGTCAAGCACGCGGTTCCGGCTTTGGAGGCTCGACACTGTTCCCCATGCTTCTTGGATTTGTTATAGTGGCGGCGTTTGTAGCAATTCCATATGGAATTCTTGGCGAGAAGTTAGAAAAATGCCGTGACTTTTTTGTAGCGATTGGCAGTGTTATTGGTTTAATTCTTTCATTTAGCTTGTGGGTAGAATTTGGGGCGGCATCTGCCTTAAGCGTGGGTCCTATATTCGCAACATTTACAACGCTTTTCTTATTCCTTACGGCTTTTGCACGTATTTTTACGAGAGAATAAACGGAGTATGAGCGGCATTTGTCTTTAATGCAACTAATGTAGAGGCGGCAAATTGCCGCCCCTACGTAATCATAAGGGAGTTACGTATGAAAAAAGGCGATAAATATGGTGCACATAGGGTTATAGAGCCTATCGGCGTTTTGACCCAGGCCGCGCGAAAGATTGATAATAACATGAATGAGTTGTATTCTAATGAAATTCTCGTAGACGTAACTTCGCTGAATATCGACTCAGCTTCTTTTACACAAATTAAGAACGACGTTGGCAGTGATGAGGAAAAGCTTAAGGAGCGTATTCTCGCAATTGTTGACGAACGTGGTAAAATGCAAAATCCCGTTACGGGTAGCGGCGGTATGTTTATCGGCGTTGTTAAAGCCGTTGGCGCGGATTTGGCAGGCGACCATAGGTCGCCCCTACAACCTGGTGACAGGATTG
>WQWB01000098.1 GCA_009785555.1 Defluviitaleaceae bacterium
AAATGGAACATGGGTTGGATGAACGACTTCCTCACATACATGGCGAAGGATCCTGTACACCGCAAGTTCCACCATACCAACCTCACGTTTGGGTTAATGTACGCGCATACGGAAAACTTCGTACTAGTGCTGTCGCACGACGAGGTTGTACACCTTAAAGGTGCATTGGTAAACAAGATGCCGGGTGATCTTTGGCGCAAATTCGCCAACCTACGCACGTCACTGACTTACATGTACGGCCACCCAGGCAAAAAACTGCTATTTATGGGCGGCGAGTTCGGACAATTCGCGGAGTGGAGCGAAGAGCGTAGCTTAGACTGGTTCCTGCTCCAATTTGACCACCACAGGCAGATGCAGGACTTTACGCGCGAGCTCAACCGCTTATACCTCACTGAAAAAGCATTTTGGCATGATGATTTTGGCAATAACGGCTTTGAGTGGATAGATTGCAACGACACGGAGCGCAGCATTCTGGCGTTTATGCGCAAATCCGGCAAAGCAGGTGAAGAACTGTTTTTCGTCACGAACTTTACCCCAAACCCAATAGAAAATTACCCCCTCGCGCTACCCACAGGAGGCGTGTACACCGAACTTTTAAATTCTAACAACGCGGCCTATGGTGGAAGTGGCTTTGTAAATAAAGGTGAGTTGGTTGCCAAAGAAGGGCATGCCTTCGGCCGTAGCCACTATATCGAAATTAACGTTCCGCCCCTCGGTGCGGCGATATTTAAGAAAGTTGGGGATTAGAATAACAACAGACAGGCCAACCAAACCATACAAGGAAGTTAAGGAAATGTTGGGCAACGCCGCTTCCGCCTGGGAAAGGCTCACCAGCTTCATCCGCAACAACTACGAGATTGACGAATTTTGGAACGAAGGCAAGGCAACGCACAAGCATTACAACCTCCTTTTCTTTAAACGTGGCGGTAAGTCGCTCATCATCCTCAGCCTGCGCGAAAAGTTCTTCTACGCCACCGTCGTACTAGGCGCAAAGGAGCGCGAAAAGTTTGAAGAACAACGCGGCAACTTCAGTCAAGAGTTATGCAGAAGGTACGACACGGCCACAACTTTGCACGACGGTAAGTGGCTTTACTTTGAACTATACGACGAATTATTTATTGATGACATAATACATCTCTTACTCATCAAACGCAAGCCTAACCGGAAGGTTGTACCCCGCAACAGGCTGGCCTCCACTCAACTGGACATCGGCTTGTCGCACCAAGAGATTACAAAAATTATAATGAATTAGAGGATTTACAATATGAATAAAAGATTCTTCACATCTGAATCAGTAACCGAAGGGCATCCAGACAAGGTATGCGACCAGATTTCGGACGCAATTTTAGATGAAATGCTTGCACTGGATCCACAAACACGCTCTGCGGTTGAATGTTTTGCAACAACCGGCATGGTTCTCGTATCCGGCGAAGTAACAACAAAACGTTACGTACCGATAGAAAACCTTGTACGTAAAGTCGTCCGCGATATTGGCTATACCGACGCAGATTACGGCTTCAACGCGGACAGCGTCGCCGTGCTTGTCTCTTTGGGTGAGCAAAGCGCCGACATCGCCGGCGGCGTAAATAATGCACTCGAAATCAGGAAGGGTGCAAAGGATAAGTATGACGAGCTTGGCAGCGGAGACCAGGGCATGATGTTCGGCTATGCCTGCTCGGAAACGGCAGAGCTTATGCCGTTACCTATATCCCTTGCCCATGCCTGTGCGCGTGAACTTGCGATTCTCCGCAAAGAAGGTACGCTGCCTTACCTGCGTCCAGACGGCAAAACGCAGATAAGCGTTGAGTATGACGAATTTAAACCTATCCGCGTGTCCGTCGCGCTCGTTTCGGCACAGCACGACCCGGATGTTTCCACGGAAACAATTACGGAAGATATTACCGCCAAGGTTATAAAAAAAATCATTCCACCTCACTTACTTGATGGGACGGACTGTATCGTAAATCCATCCGGTCGTTTTGTTATCGGCGGCCCGCAGGGTGATACTGGCCTTACTGGCCGTAAGATCATTGTTGACACGTACGGCGGCATGTGCCGCCACGGCGGCGGCGCATTTTCCGGCAAAGATGCGACGAAGGTTGACAGATCCGCAGCGTACATGACGCGTTATATCGCCAAAAACATCGTGGCCGCAGGTATTGCGGAACGGTGCGAGATCCAGGTTGCATACGGTATAGGCGTTGCCCGCCCGTTGTCCGTATATGTTGATACGTTCGGCACATCCAAAACCGATGACAAAACGTTATTGGATTTAATAAACACGCATTTTGACCTGCGCCCCGCCGCAATTATAGAACGGCTTAACCTGCGCAGCCCAATATACAGGCAAACTGCCGCATACGGCCATTTCGGCCGTCCCGATATCTCCCTTCCATGGGAGCAGACAGACGCGGCCAAAAACCTTTAAGGAGAAGCATGTATGGAAAAAACCGACTGCATCTTTTGTAAAATCATTAAAGGAGAAATCCCCTCTCATAAATTATATGAAGACGAGTTTTTTATCGCCGTTTTAGACTTAAACCCAGCCGCGTACGGCCACACGCTTATCATTTCTAAATCGCATCATGAAAATTTGCTTGACTTAGGCGATACTGCAGGAGCAAACTTTATAAAAGCCGCACAAATGGTTGCCCGCGCTGTTATAGCCGCTACGGAAGCAGAGAGTTTTAACCTCATACAGAATAACGGCAATTTTGCGGGGCAAACGGTTTTCCATTTCCATGCGCATATCGTGCCGCGCAAGCAAATAGACGGGCTTAACTTCTCATGGATTGCAAAATCCGCGCCAAAGGGATTTATGCTCGAAATGACCGAAAAGATCACAAGGGAACTAAACCCATAATGAATAACGAAATCTACCGTAACCTACCAAAGGTTGACGAAATCCTTGCTGACGGCAGGATTACGTTTTTTCGCGATGCTCCAAGCTGCCTTCTACCTACTTCTACGGTACTTAACGCGGTACGTGATGCGCTTAACGAAATTCGCTCAAACCTAAAGTCGGAAACAAAACGAGAGATTCTGTTTGAATCTGTTGTGCAAGCTACGCAAGAAAAATTGGGCGAACTACGTAAAAACCGCCTCCAGCGCGTAATCAACGCAACGGGAATCATCATACATACAAACCTTGGCCGTGCGCCAATACCACATGCCGCCGCCACAGGTCTTGCCGATATCATCACGGGTTATACTAATTTGGAATATAATATTACCGAAGGTCGCCGCCAAACGCGCGGCACACACGTCGAGCATCTCATCTGCGCTCTCACGGGAGCGGAGGATGCTCTGTGCGTAAACAACAACGCGGCCGCCGTGCTTATTTCGTTAAATACGCTTTGCAACGACAAGGATATCCTTATTTCACGCGGCGAGATTGTAGAGATTGGCGGTTCTTTCCGCCTTTCCGGTATTATCGAAACTAGTGGAGCCAGTATGGTTGAAGTCGGTTCAACCAATCGTACGCGGCTTTTTGACTATATGGAGAAATTGAACCCAACTATCGGCGCACTACTTAAAGTTCATCGCTCAAACTTTTCCATAACGGGCTATACGGAAGAAGTAACCGCCGCCGACTTAGTCCGCTTAGGTAAGGAACATGACGTTCCTATAATTGAGGATATGGGTAGCGGCGTTTTAGTAGATTTGTCGAAATACGGCCTGCCATACGAACGGCAGGTTAAGGACGCGTTGAGCGACGGCGTAGATATAGCCACATTTTCCGGCGATAAATTGCTTGGCGGGCCACAGATGGGTATAATTGCGGGCAAAAAAGGACTTATAGGCAAAATGCGTAAAAACCCACTACTGCGTTGCGTTAGGCCGGATAAAACGTCTTTATATCTATTGGAAAAATGTTTAGAAGAGTACTGTATGCCACATCCTCAGATCCCAGCGCTATTATTGGCGGAAGAGGACGTCAACCTCAAGGCACTGTCGCTGCAGACGGCGATAAACACCGCAAACCCAACCGCTATAACCGAAGTGGTTGACGCACAAGCGGAACTTGGCGGCGGCACGACGCCCGGCTCCACGATAAAAAGCAAAGCTATCCGTGTGCGCTTACACAATACATCGACTGCGAAGTTAGAACGCAGGCTTAGAAATGCCGAAATACCGATAATCTGCACCGTTTCCGGCGATTTTGTATGTCTTAATGTAATGACGATTGACGAAAAAGACTTTAACTATATAGCCAAAGAATTGAGTGAGCAGAATGAAGTTTAATAAATATACCGATGTACACAAATTCCATAGCGATACCAAAGACATTCTCCTGCAGGATGAAAACCGCAACACCATTCTGCTTGGTAACATACTTATCGGCGTTGACGGCAAAAACAAAGCCGAATGGCGCGACCCGGCCGGCTGGTTTATGGGCACCGTTACGTCTGGCGACCGCATCGTACTTACCGCGCTGATGACGCCGCCACATAGGATGACATTGTATTTCACTAATAATTCATATGACGAAAACGCATTGAAATGCCTTGTG
>WQWB01000099.1 GCA_009785555.1 Defluviitaleaceae bacterium
ACGCTCATGCCTGATTCCCTATAATTAACGAGTTCTTTCTGCGCTTTTTCGAGCACAGGCAGCGGCAGGACGCTTGGCCCCGCTGAAAAATTGTACACTCTGTTCATTCCTAATTCCCTCCTGTTATTGGTTGGAAATATATACCTTTACTTCAGTACTTTCCGAAGTATTTAACTCTACAATGCGTACTACTAAGGATGAAAAAACATCATTAATGCTTATAATTCATAGTCAACAAATTTAAATCTTCATTATTGCGATATTTTCGCCATACGGCGACACCTGCCCCGTTTCTTCAAAACCAAGGCTGTGGTAAAGTTTTTGTAAAGGGTTGTCAGTCTCGTAAGAGGTGTAAAAAATCTCTGCTTCGCCACATGGTTTTGTTTTCACTTCTTCAATGATTTTTATAAGAGCCGCTTTGCCATACCCCTTGCCTTGGTGGTTTTTGTCCACCATAAAACGCCAAAAATGGTAGTGCGGCTTGCCTATGTTGCAATCATCATCGTATTCAGGCATAAAGTAAGCATACATCACAAAGCCAACCATCCTATCATCGGCATAAATAGCATAAGCAACGGCGCGGCTGCCAAGCCCCCTTGGGCTGTTTGCCATGTACGCGTGCGCTAAACTTTCGGCGTTGTGTGAAACAAAGCTTGTTTGTTCTGATGCTACTTCAAGTTCGATACATTCTTTAACGTTGCCGCTTAATATAGATATTGGTTTAAGTTCTATCAACTTCTTAACCCCCGATAATATAAAATTTTACGCACATATTATATTAATTTGTGGTACATAAACGCACTCTCTAATTTGATTATAAAACCAGTAAAGCCATATGATCATCGCGAATTAACTATTACTATTTCAAATCAATTCCTCTGTACATTCTATTCATCGCTTGATGCTAATAATATATTATCCATCACAAATATGGGGGTTAAAGCATAGTCTATGCCGGGTATGCCCAACTGCCCAAACGCGTTACTTCCGAAAGAATACAACCGCCCCTCCGCGGTTACGACAAGGGTATGGTGGCTGCCAGCCGCGGCGAACGCGACATTGCCGAGGGTTATGCGTGTCGGTGTTGCAACAGCATCTTCCACCGGCATTACTTCGCCTTCTTCAAGCTCATCTTCATCAATTATAACTTCATCCGTACGGAAACCAAGCCCAAGCTGGCCATGGTGGTTCCTTCCCCAAGCGTATATCTCACCGCTATGCGTAATCGCCAAAGTGTGGTAACGCCCCGCGATAACCGACACAACGTCCGCCATAATCTGCACGGGTAGGTGACGATCTTCCCTCGTCCCGTCTCCAAGCTGGCCGTATGCATTATTACCCCACGCCCAGAGGTTATTGTTTTCATCAATGGCAAAAGTGGATGTATTAGCGGCTGCAACGTAGGCGAACATTAAGCCTTCGCGACCTGGCACGGTTATTTCCGCGGCGACGTAGCGCATCCGCAGGTCACCAGTTCCAAGCTGGCCGTACCTGTTATGCCCCCAAACGACCAATCCGCCTTCCTCCGTTATAACGATTGTGTGATGGTCACCGCTGGCGGCAGCCTGCACGCCTTCCCACGATATGCGCCTGTGGTTATCAGGCCGCGCGCGGCCCAGCTGCATCCATCCGTTATTGCCCCACATTACGAGGTTACTTTCCGAATTAATTGCGAAGCTGAAGTCCTGGCTTGCGCCTATGTGCGTAACGCGTTGCTCCACTATGCTGAATTGCGACGTCCATAAGCTGACGCGTGTATTTGCAAGCTGGTCCCGCCGGTTGTCTCCTACGATAAGAGCCGTCCCATCCGGTCTGAGGACTAGGCTATGGTTAGACCCGGCGGCGACACCTACGGCATTGTCTATCATAAACACCGGCTCAAAATACATACCCCTATTAGGCTGCGCCAACTGCGCATAACGGTTGCGTCCAAACCCGTAGACGCGCCCTTCTCCTGTAACGACAAGGCTGTGGTAATCCCCCGCGGCGATTGAAGTTGTGTGCGACATATGGATGGGTTGCGGCCCACCCCACAGTTGCCAAGCAGCAATACCTGCCGCTGTTGCCAATAAAATGCCGATAATTATGATATTGCGCCTGATTCGTCTCTTTCTAAGCATAAAAACATCCCCTAAATTAATTTAATTTATTTTAATATTGTCCATTACAAACTCCGGAGAAAAAACGTTGCGAGTATGACCAAGGCCAAGTTGGCCAAATTCATTGCCGCCAAAGGAAAACAACTCGCCGTAAAGCGTAACGGCAAAGCTATGGAAATCACCCGCTGCGGCCATAGCCACATTATCCATAACAAATTGCGGCCTATGGCGGTTATGCAACCCCTCCGCGTTGCCAATACCAAGTTGGCCGCGCCCATGGCTGCCCCATGCGTATAAACGCCCGTCCTCCGTAACGGCAAGCGTATGGTACCTCCCAGCCGCAACGGATACAATATTCTCCATAATACGGACGGGTGTGTTGCGATCCGCGTTAAGCCCGTTGCCCAGCTGGCCTGCGCCGTTTTCGCCCCAGGCCCAAAGCGTGCCGTTTGCGTCAATGGCAAAATTAGAATTTTTATTAACCGCGACATATATAAAAGGTACCCACTCTTCCTTATCAGGAAATTCAATAACAAACGGCGCACTGCGGAAACGGCTGCCCCCGTCACCCAATTGGCCGTTATGATTATACCCCCAAGCCCAAATATTGCCCCAAAGGTCAAGCACGACGGTGTGCCTGTCTCCAAAAGCTGCCATTGCCGCACCATCAAACGGATACCTAAACCCATCCCGCCTCGAATTGCGGCCGAGGCGGCCGAATAGGCTATCCCCCCATGTCATAAGCTGGTTATGTTCGTTTATCATCATAAAGGCAAATTCGTTTGCGTGTATGTATGTAACATGACGTACACCCGGAGCAAAATAAAATACAGGTGTTGAAACGTGCATAGCCCCAAACGATGCCGATATGTTTGGCCCGGCCGCACGGACAAGCTGGCCGCGCATATTGTCCCCCACTGTCAAGACAATGCCGTTTGACTGCAGAACCAAACTATTTGCCGCACCAACGGCAACAGACACGATATCGTTTGCTACCAATACGGGAACATGAGAATCCTGGGTGTTGCCTATACCAAGCTGGCCGCGGTGGTTGCGCCCAAAGGCGTATACGTAACCATCTTTCGTTATAACGAGGCTATGGTACGCCCCGGCAGCAAGGGTAACAGACACCTCCGCAACGAAAGACGGCTCATCACCCCTTACCGCATCAGCAATAAAATACCACGCAATCCCAATAACCAAAAGTGCGCAAATGCTAAGCCTAATAATTATTCTTCGCCTTCTTAACATTATCCTTCCTCCTAACACTCCTCTATAGTAAACACTTTTTACTATAGATACGACAATTCTATGTCAAAATTTGCTTCTTAAAATCATAAGCGCTGAATGAAATGAAGAAAAGCGAAGGCGTATAGAATACCCAAATCAAATTGCGAAATTCTTGCATCTCAAACGCCGCAAAATTTGCGAGCACAACGCAGATATCTCCGAGGATAAACAAAAACATCGAAGCTGTTAAAAGCGCGGTATTGCGGCGTGCGTACCGGCCACGCCGCACAGCAGCCGCCATAGATACGATAACCGCAACCAAAACCTGGATATAGAAAGATGCCGTCACGATAAGCCCGCGCTGGGTGCCGACGTAGATAAAATACAGAAGCGACTCCTCCCCACGCGAAAAATAAAAAAGAAACGCAGGAACGATAAAAAAAAGCGGCAAAATCAAAAGGTTCTTGAATTTGCCGTAATTATATCGCAGAAAAAACAATATCATAACCACGCTGTACGCGCCGATACCTATGATCTGGCTCAAATACTCCGTACCCTTAAGCGTGAGGAACACGTCACTAACTACCTTTGCAAGCAAAGCAAGGCAAAGCACCATTCCGTCAAACTTGCAAAACGCATCCTTACGGAACATAACCGCCGTGCGGAACGCCAGCACAACCGTGGCAAACTTCAGCCAATCCGCCATGCGGAACTGCAGCCCCCCGCTGAAATCAAGCCATGCCGTTTGCATGCCGGACAAGTCTGCAAAGGTCAAATACAAAAAGCCGACGATAAGAACTATGTATAGGATAATTATTTCGGTAACCATGTACTTTTTTATCACATTTTACCGCTCCTTTTGATAAACATGGCTTAGTATACCATAATATGTAATAGTATTCAAGGGATTTTTGGTTGAGATTTGTCGGGATATCAAAATAATATGTTTGCAATTTCCATGTTTTATGGTATAATGTTTTTTAGTAC
>WQWB01000100.1 GCA_009785555.1 Defluviitaleaceae bacterium
TAAACGGCGTACCGTCCGCATTAATAAGCCTGCCCTCTGCATTGCGCGTAACGCCTGGCGGCAGAGGTTTTGGCTGAAACGGTGTGCCGTCCGCATTTATAAGTTTACCTTCAGCGTTTCTGGTAACGCCTGGCGGAAGTTGGCGCGGTTTAAACGGCGTACCGTCCGCATTAACTAACTGCCCGTCAGCGTTGCGCGTAACTCCTGGAGGCAGTTGCCTTGCGGTTGCTGTTGTTCGTACCGCTCCATCCGCATGTTTGGGCGGCACGAAAGGTGTACCGTCTGCGTTTACTAACTTACCCCCCTCATTACGCGTAACTCCTGGCGGAAGCGGCTTTGGTTGGAATGGCGTACCGTCTGCGTTTATAAGCCTGCCGTCCTCATTACGTGTAACTCCTGGCGGCAATGGGCGCGGACGGAAAGGCGTACCATCTGCATTAATAAGCTTTCCATCAGAATTACGTATAACGCCTGGAGGCAAAGGCCTGCGCCCCAGCTCTGCATCAACATCCGGTGTTGGCGTTGGTTCTGCCTTAAGCTTTGCTTTGGGCTTCGCTGCCTTTTCCGTATTTTCAGCTTTTTCAGCCTTAGGTGATTTTCCCTCAGCGCCGCCTTTAACAGATCCAAGCTCCTTTTTCACCTTATCGTAATCATCCGCAACTATGGTACTGGAGTGGCTTTTAAATTCTACCCCAAGCACCGTTAATTTATCCATTACTTCTTTATTTGATATGTTCAATTCTCTAGCAATATCATAAATCCTGTGTTTCGACATTTCTCGACCTCCAATTTATTAGCACTTGCACAGCCATTTGTTGCATAAGAAGATATTTAGCCACTACCAGCTCCAATCAACTCTAAAATCCTACCGGAGAAATTACTGTCGATAACAGCACAGACAGCGTTGTTTCCGCCGGGCACTAATCTATCCATACTTAAAACCTCGTTATACGGAATTTTATAGTAAAACGTTTTCTGCGAAAACCTCTTCTTGGTATTGTCCGACGCATCCGACGCAACAAGCACCAACAGCGCCTTACCGCTTTGCACGGCACGCTCACAGGCAAACTGCCCTGTAATAAGGGCACCGGCCTTTTTACAAATGCCAAGCATATTTTCCAATTTCTTACCATCCATGCAATCACCTCACTTTCAATTAGATCCAAAACCCTAATCTTGAAACAGCTTCCCCAGCGTTAAATATACCTCCTTATTAACAGCATGCTTAAAAGTTTTATCAAGCCTTTTCTTTTTAACCATTTGGGTAAAGCAACCGTCGTTTTTACATACATACGCACCGCGCCCTGGTTGGTTTTGGTTAAGGTCGATACTTACTTCGCCGTTTTTACTTAGCGTTATCCTATACATGGATTGCTTTTTGTGCGGACACATACACCCCACGCAACGCCTTATTAAAATATTGCTTTCTTGCAATAGATTACCCCTTTAATAACTAATTGTCACCTTTCGGCTCTTCGTCATACTCATAGTACTCGTCGTAATATTCGTCATAGTACTCGTCATCGTAATATTCTTCGTACTGTTCTTCAGCACCGGTTGCCTCAGCCGCAGGAACGGTTTCCTCCACGGCTGTATCAGTTGCGTTGGACGTATATCTGTCCGTTTCTGCGTCGATTGCTGCCTTTGATATATCCCTAACATCCGCGGCATCTTCCTCAGCGAATACATCAACTTCCTCAAGCACATCCCCATCAACACCAAACAGTTCACGCAGTTCTGCAAGCCCGTCATTGGCCGCTGTTTGGCGCGCCGGTTCAGGCAGGCTTTCAGGTTCCCCTGGCAGGAAGTAGTCTTCATCGTTTATAAAGCCTATATCACGCGCGGCGGATTCGCTCTTTATATCTATCTTATACCCCGTCAGCTTCGCCGCGAGGCGCACGTTCTGCCCCTCCCGCCCGATGGCAAGCGAAAGCTGGTAATCCGGCACGACAACGCGAGCCGTACGGCTCTCATCATCCACAACCACGGCTATCGCCTTTGCCGGGTTAAGCGCGGCGTGTATAAATTTCCGCAAATCGCCGCTCCAATGCACTATATCGATCTTCTCGTTGTTAAGTTCACTTACGATGACGTTTACGCGGTACCCGTTCTGCCCCACACAAGCACCAACGGCTTCAACGTTTGGGTTATTGGAATAAACCGCCATCTTCGTCCTAGACCCGGCCTCGCGCGAGACAGACATTATCTCCACCGTGCCGTCCTTAATTTCCGGCACTTCCGTTTCGAACAGGGATTTGACGAGGCTTGGATGCGTCCTCGATATCGCCACCATCGGCCCCTTCGTTTGATCCTTAACCTCCATAAGATAGACCTTGATGCGGTCACCGATACGGAAATATTCGCCCGGCACTTGCTCAGACGGCAGGAGGACGGCCTCCGTCTTGCCAAGGCCGACGATGATGTTGCGCCGCTCAAACCGCTGCACAACACCGGTAAGTACGGTACGTTCCTTTTCCTTATACTCTTTGTATAAAATGTTGCGCTCAGCTTCGGAAATCTTCTGCATCACGACCTGCTTCGCAGTCTGCGCGGAAATGCGCCCAAAATCCCTAGGGATAACGGGTATGTCAACTATATCTCCGACTCCGTGGATGGCGTTGATTTCCATTGCCTCTTCCAGCGAAATTTCGTTATATCTGTCCTCAATCTCTTCAACCACCGTCTTTTGCAAGAAAACCTGTATAACAGCGGTCTTCCTGTCCATATAGACTTTTACGTTTTGATAGTTTCCGTAATTCTTACGGCAGGCCATAACCAATGCTGTTTCAATGGCCTCAAACAGAGCCTCGCGGTCAATGCCGCGATCCCGCTCGATGTCGGCAAAGGCCGCCAATAACTCAGCGCTTGTGTCAAGCATATTTTACCTCCTAACATGCCCATGAAATGAGCCCTTTTCAAACCGGCCGTAAAATTTAGCCGGATAATTTATTTGCGTATTAAAAAGCAAGAGAGAGTAGGATTTCCCCACTCTCTGCAAAGTCACGTATTTAAAAATCATATACTACCCTTACATTATAGCATACTTACGGTATTTGTCAAGACAAAATATTGAAAAATACAAAACTTTATTAACTATCCGTAAGCTGTATTAAAAATAGTTAATAGTTTGCGCACGAGACAAAGCGAGCCAACAGAAACGCAGGTTTGCTTCAAATGTCATTGCGAGGAGCGTTTTTCTCCGAAGCAATCCAGGAAATGTCGGTAAATTAACGTTTCTAGCGGATGCGGGCGAACACAGTTCGCCCCTACGGTTATTTTTCGTCCGAGTACGGCTCGCATGGGTCTATGCTTCTGTCGCCTGTGCCGTAAATCGGGCATGGCGGGATTGGGGGGAGGGAAGGTTGACCACCTGCATATACTAATGATGGAATGCCAATAAATAATAAAGCTAGAACCAAAAATGAACTAAGTAATTTTATATAGGTCCTCATGATAAATCATCTCCCATAAGTTTTTGTTCATACTTTGTTGCTTGTTTATAATAAATTAAAGCGTTTTCGTAATCATTACATTGTTCATAATAAGCACTTAAAGCATAACTATATTTAATAACTGCTATAAATTCTTTCTTATCAAACATAAATGGAAGTGCTTCTTCTA
This sequence comes from Defluviitaleaceae bacterium, assembly GCA_009785555.1. Classification (GTDB taxonomy): domain Bacteria; phylum Bacillota; class Clostridia; order Lachnospirales; family WRAX01; genus WQWB01. The sequence continues at coordinate 3,622 of WQWB01000100.1, forward strand.
TTATATATAACAATGCTTCTTTGTTATTTAAATTTTCCAAGTGTTTTATAGCTTTAAAATAAACATAAGAAATAATATTATCTAAAGATAATTTAATACCATCATCAACGCATTGATTCATTATGTTTAAATTTCCTTGAAGCTTGGAGACTTCTGATTTTACATACAAAGCATTCAAATAAACACTACTGCCAAATTCAACAAATTCAAGGGTTTTATCACAAAATTCTAATGCTTTGTCATAATTGTGCATTGCTTTATATACAATAGCATAACTATGATAAATTTGGCCTAATATTGAATCCCTATATGGCTCACTGTCCAAAGCAATATTAAGAAGCTTCATAGCTTCATCATAATTACCTATTCGAGAATAATTTATTGCTAGAGGGATATTCGTATAAATTAAAGTAACTTCATCTCCCGCGGCTTTATACATTTCACGTGTTTTCAACCATAATTCGATTGCCTTATTTGCATAACCAAAAACCGTCAAACATTGCGCCAAAGAATAATACAGCCCAAGCCCAGCCATACTGGAACCATCGTTCAATATGTACGCCTCGTGCAGGTCTTCAAACGCTTTAGCGTAGTTATGTTTGTTTGCGGCTCGGGTGCCGCGTATGATATGTAAGCGGA
>WQWB01000101.1 GCA_009785555.1 Defluviitaleaceae bacterium
AAAGAAAATGGTTATACACAAGATGCCTTGGCGGAAAAATTAGGCGTTACAGCCCAAGCCATCAGTAAATGGGAAAACGGCCACACAGTGCCGGAGACGCCGCTTCTGCCACAACTCGCGAAGTTGTTTAACTGCTCCATAGATGCGATTTTACTGCCTTACGCTACGCAGGATAATACCTTTAAAGAGTTTTTACAGGATGCGGTGGAAACAGATGCTTCGTTGATGATGAAACTGTACAGCAGGATGAAGGGTAAAGTTGATTTTGCTATTTCTTATCGCGATGAGTTCCACGTTTTTAATGATGTTGCCAAAGGGAAGTCTGCCAGTCTAACAACTCCGGAACTTGGGGAGGGGTTTATCATTAGGGTAGATTATAGCAGAGAGGGTGGAAACGGCCATATTATGGTTAGGGTTCCATTGATAAACTGCGGAAGCTATATGGATAAAATTGAAAAGATGCCGGAATATATAAAGAAAAAGTTCCGTGCGGATGATTGTACAGCTTGCAGCGGCCATAACTGCCCAGCTCGTATGGCATATACATTTGAAGGGAAGGGCTATAAACAATGTTACTTTATCACCATGCCGATAATGGATGAAGAGAACCTTGAACATATTTGGAGTTTATTGCGTGCAGAGTACGGTTTGTAAGAGAGATTGACAGAAAATCTTTTATGGTGTATAATAGCCTGTATTATGCTTTTCCAAGTTAACCGAACGAGCGCGGCACACAAAATTAAGTGCTGAGGAAAGTCCGAGCGCCACAGGGAAGGCGGAAACCAGTTTCTGCCGTTTATAGGATGCCGGCTAACGGCCGGTGGGGGTGACCCCAAGGAAAGTGCAACAGAAAATAACCGCCTAAGCGTAGGACGCTACACTATGTAAGGGTAAGGGTGAAAAGGTAGGGTAAGAGCCTACCGGGCCTCCGGCGACGGCGGCCGCTGTGTAAACCCCATCCGGCGCAAGGCCGAAGATGCAAGTAACGGGTATCGTGTATCTGGTCCCGTTATCTGCTGTGAAGCGAAACACCCGTAGGTTGCCGAAACAAGCAACCCGCTTTAGGTATGGCCGCTAGAGCCTTTTGGCAACAAAAGGCCCAGATAGATGCTCGTGAGGTGGATTCCGGTTTCAGATTTTTTAGCTGCCGGTTTCCGCTTCAACAACAGAACTCGGCTTATAGGTAGCTTGGAAAAGCGTATTGTATTTTTTCGTGTTAATAATTCTTGTGTTTTTATATTAACGTCAGACCAATCGCGTCCATCTACATTGCATATGATATGCAGGGTTACGGGTAGGGGTTTATATTTGATATGGAAGCTCCGTTCAAACATGTCGTGGCCGCCAATATCCTCCAAACACTTTTCAACATGTTTAACCCATTATTCGGTCTTTGCGAAGTCTTGCAATAATCCGGCAATTTTGCCGTGCCTAGTAGGTTTTATAAAGGCTTCCCGACAACGTGGTTTTACCCGTTCCGGGAAGCCCTTCTATTAATAATATCCTGTGGTTTATCTATAATTCCTTTTCAGCCGTTTTTCTATGATAATAATATTTTTTCCCCATCCTGATCAGGAAGAACACCGTTAGCATGATAGACAATACTTCGGCGATGGGTAGGGCTATCCATGCTCCGTCCAAATCCCAAATTCTTGGCAGCGTGGTTAGCAGCACCAACGTAAACACCATCGTACGCATGAGGGACATAAAGCCAGATACGATGCCGTCGTTAAATGCTGTAAACCACGCCGTCGCGAAAACGTTGAAACCCATGAAAATGTACCCAGCGGCAGCGATGCGTAAGCCGCGTACGGCCATTGCATGCAGATGCCCCGTACACATTTCGCCGCCCCACGCCGTAAGGTAATCCATTGGAACGGCGTAATAGCCGTAAGCCCTTATAAACTCATAAATCGGTAAATGCGATGTACATACGCTTGTTGCGAATCCGCTAAGATATGAACAGACATCTCCGGGTGATACATAAATCTGCACAAGCAGGTTTGCAAAAACCTGCGTTCCTATAAGCGCGGCAACGGCCAGTATACCGATAATTTTAAGGCTTTTTGTATAAAGTTTCCGTAAATTGCCTTCGTCGTTTACGCTGTCTTTAAGCCGCTTGCCGAAATTGTAGCTTACAATAGGCGCAACACCCGCCGCGAAGCCGAAGAATAGGGAGGTAAAAATCCCCTGCGCGGCCATAACGATACCCGCCGCCGCAACGCCTTCCCAGCCGACGAGGTAGACTAAGACGTTGTTCATAACGACTATCGTCACCGTCGCCGCCGCCATCGTTACCATTTCGCTTATGCCGTTAAGCGATGACCGCCCTAACACGCGTATACTCCACTTCGGGCGCACAAAGTAGATTGTACCGTTTCTGTTTATTGAGAAGTACAGGACGCCCAAAACCGTCGGCACGGCGTAGCCAATGCCTGTAGCAAGAGCTAACCCTGTAATGCCCATATCAAATACGAATATAAACACGGCGTTAAGGGTTGTGCTTACGAGCGCGCCTGAACTGGATGCAATCATGCCGATGACGGGGCGCCCCTCCGCAATTAGAAGTTGGACAAGGAACATGCCGACCATTATGAACGGCATCATTAAAATTAATGGTTGAAGGTATTCACGTGCCAGCGTGAACACGCCCTCATCCGTGCCCAGAAGGCGTAGAAGCGGATCTTGTATAAACCAGCTTACGCCGGATATCAATGCGGATGCGCCGAAGGTTACAAGTGTCAGAAGAGTAAAATTCTCTCTGGCTTCTTGGTGTAGTTCGTTACCCTTTTTCTTGGCGACGAGGGCGGAGCCACCCATCGCAAGCATAGCACCGATAGCCATCGTAAACGTAAAGAACGGCATAACGAAGTTTATCGCGCCCAGCGCTTCCTGGCTTATACCACGCGCAGCAAACACGCCGTCGATGATCCCAAATACACCCATTATCATAAAGGATAGGATGGTCGGAATCGTAAATTTTAACAGAAAGCCGGCGGTTATGGGGTTGTCAAGTTTGGAATCATGTTCTAACTGGGTCTGCTCGTTTGTGTTAGGTTCGTTCATTTGGTATCTCCTCATATTTAATTTCAAATACCGACAGTATCATATCTGCCGTCGGTACGCGAAATTCTTCTTTTAACGTAAGGTGCAATTGGCACAGCCCATGGATCAGTGCCACAAACAGCTGCGCCGTTTCAACAGGAACCGACATGCTAAGCTCCGCTATCAGCTGTTTGTCAAAATCCGTTGATTGAGCAAGGATTGCCATCCATTTTGCAAAACTGTCGCCTGACTTCATTTCGGTTATCATTTCTTCGGCAAATAACCTGATTCCGACTTTAAAGTTTTGTTCACGTAAGATTTTCCTAAACTCACTAACTTCTTCCATGGCGTCTGCAACAATAGCGTCAAACATTTCGTCTTTAGTTTTATAATAGTGATACATAAGGCCGACGCTGACGGAGGCGTTTTTAGCAATTTCTTTTGTACTAGTGGCTGTAAGTCCTTTCTCGGCGAACAACGCGACGGCGGATTCGAGAATTTTAATACGGGTAGCCTCGCGCAGTTTTTCGCCGTATTCCTTTGTGCGTGGCATAATTTAACCTCACCTTCATGTTGAGCATAATTTCAAAATGAATATATATTCAATTATAATGTTTTTTTTACATTTGTCAAGAGATTTTTAGTTTATATAATTTTTTCGCTGAAAATGAAAACAGCGCAGCATGAGCCGCGCCGTTTTCCATGTAAACTGTAATTTGTAAATGATTAGTTTAATGATTTTAATTCGAGCCTTATCCGATCTGCTATCAGGGCTATAAACTCGCTGTTTGTTGGCTTGCCCTTGTTCGTGTTTACCGTATAGCCAAAAATCATGTCTATCGCCTCCACGCGCCCGCGTGACCAGGCAACTTCTATGGCGTGCCTTATTGCGCGCTCGACGCGGCTTGGCGTTGTACCGGCTTTTTTGGCAATTGTGGGATAAAGTTCTT
>WQWB01000102.1 GCA_009785555.1 Defluviitaleaceae bacterium
CCATAACTGGTATTTTTACCGTTTTTTGGATTTCTTTTATAATCTTTGGGTCGCTCATACGTGATACGCCGCCTGCGGCGCGGATGTCTGCCGGTACGCGTTCAAGCGCCATAACGGCGCACGCCCCTGCCTCTTCGGCTATGCGGGCTTGCTCCGGCGTTGTAACATCCATAATAACGCCGCCTTTAAGTTTGTTAAGAGCTGTCCCAAGTGTTTCATAATGGTAATTCATTTTTAGTCCTCCGATTGATAAATGGAATAATAATTAACGTATATAATCATACCATAAAACATTAAAAAAATCTACATAAATTTGTTTCGAACATAAAAAAGCAATCCAGCGGTGAAGACTAATACGTGAATGCCGGATTGCTTTAAAGAAACATTATATATTATAAACCAGAAGAACTATTAGCCATGCTGCGTTCTTGAGCTTCGATCATTTTCTTAACCATGTATCCGCCCACGCTGCCGTTTTGTGCGCTGGTAAGGTCGCCATTGTAACCTTGTTTAAGAGGTACACCTATTTCGTTGGCGACTTCGTATTTAAAGGAATCAAGTGCGGCGCGTGCGCCAGGTACGCTTGCTTTATTACGTGACATAAATTTTCACCTCCTTGGGAAATAGTTTGCGTAGTTTATTGTTTAATATTCTGACAAAATTATGAATTGGCTTTTATTCTTACATAGGTTATGTTATAATTTTATAGAGGAATTACTTTGAAATAGCATCAAAATTTAGCTTGTTAAAATTTTGATACTATTTTAAAGTAAAGCTGGACAACGCGCAAGCGTCCCAGTTTGTTCGTAGAATAGTTACGTATGTAACTATTCTACGAATATTCCTCTATATAAATAAATACGGACGGAATGAGGTGCACAAAATGAAGGCAAATAGTGCCGATATTATAAAATCACTAAGAAAAGAAATGGGGATTAGCCAAGAAGATATGGCCGAAAGGTTATTTATGAGCGTACGCCAGCTTGCACGGATAGAAAGCGGCGAGGCAGGTATGGGTGTTTGGCAGTTTGTCTCAGCGCTTGAGCTTTTGGGTGCGCCTTCTGAGGATTTTTGGTTACTGTACCTCAGCTCTGCCGAGTATGCAAGTTATAGGGAGTACAGGAAGTTAAAACGGCGTTTAAGCGATAGCGATATGCCGCAGTCCACCGGCATTATTGAAAATATTGAACACTCCGTATTATTTAATCAACCCGTAGTTAGGCAGTTTGTGTTATATGCGAAGATTTTAATTGATGTCAATACAAAGTTATCATCTGGCTTGGAAATTTGTGCTGATGAGATATTGAATGAATTGCGTTTCGTTATGGCAATTTCGAAACCGGGTTTTGACGAAAATGTGATACCTGAATACCGCATGTCATATAACGAAATCATGATAGCGATGAGCATGGCGCAGTGTTACTCGTTGCGTAAGGAGTTTGGCCGCGCCGCCGACATCGTACTGGCAATGATACAAGGGCGCGAAGATACGAAAACGTCAGAAGAGGATAGGGCGATACTCTTTCCACCGCTGTATTCATCCCTATCGCATATCTATAATGCCGCCGGGAAATATAAGGAAGCCTTAAAGGCATGCGAAAACGCTGTGGAGATAGCCCGTGAATATAATAACCTAAGATCGGTACCAGATATTTTGTGCTGTATGGCGCATTGCCACCTTAAATTGGGTGAGGAAGAGCATATCTATCGTACGCATTTGGTGCGTGCATACCACATGTGTTACGCTATCGGCAAAAACGAGGCCGCCGCGCGGATAAAAGACGACGCGCTCAAATATTATAATGTGGTATTGCCATGACAATATATAAAAACCCTAACTTAAGGAAAATACGCGGCAGCCATATTTTGGCGGTTAGTTGCGGAAATTGTAAGACTTTTATTGCTCACTATCAAAAAGTGGGTGAAAGTAATTTCGTCAAGATGTATAACGACCGAATCATTGACGGCGTCGTCGACTTTTCTGAGTTGCACGGCGCGATAATTTGCCCGGCCTGCGGCGCGCGCATCGCAACCAGATACATAACTAGGACGGATAAGAAGGAAGCGTACCGTCTTGTTCCATCCGCGTTTAATAAGAAAAAGGTTTAGAACTGCCACTTATGGCATACAATCCATTATATTTTCCGACAATCCTGTCATTGTATTTACCCAACTTCGATGATAATATAAAACGCAGGTTTGAATTATCTTTGTTACTTAACATTAGAAGGGGTACGCTTTATGAATAAGATTGAAAAGCACACCGTACCGGGGCTTAGCGGCTTATATCACCATGTTTTGTGGACGGTTACGCCGCGCCCGGTATGGATTGTAGGAACATGCAACGAGGATGATACGGCGAATTTCAGCACCATCACCTGTGTTAGCAACACGCCCGGCCCGCCGGAGAATATAATTATAAGCATCTCCGCAAGGCGTACGATTGCCAATATCGTCCGCACGGGGGAGTTTTCCGCCAATTTGTGCAACGTTGAAATGGCCGGTCTAGCCGATTATGTCGGCTCCGTATCCGGTGAGGACGGCGCGAAGGACGGCATGGATTATACATACACCTGGGGAAAAAAGATACGTGTACCCGTATTGGACGCAAGCCCAGCCGCGCTGGAATGTAAACTGTCTCACGCGCACGTGTTGGGTATGTTCCACACGTTCTTCGGCGAGGTGATGGACGCCCACTTCAGCAATACTCTTATGCCCGCGTCAGCTTCAAGGGAAGATGCCGTAAACTGGTTTTGCGGCCTTGACATCCACGAAATTGATCCGCTGGTTTATCATTCAGTAAAAAAATATTACCGCGTTGGAGAGAAGTTATAGGGATATCGTTTTGTATTAATTTTTACCTTAATGTATTTTGTCGAAATTTGTCGAACGAAAATGTTTGACATTAATGTCGAATTATGTTAGAATACCTGTATGGTTATCTACGATAAGTTCAGGCAGATAAAATACGAGAAAATTTTGCTGATACGGAAGGCATTGGGTCTTACACAAAAAGACGTTGCCGACAAACTTGGTATTGCAGCTCCGCAGTATTCAAATATTGAGAACGGTAAACGCGCTCTTACGCCAGAGTTGGTAGCAAAATTGAGGATAGCTATGGACATTACCAAAGTTCCCCTTACACCCCAAGAGGTTAAGGAGTTTGAGGAAGCCCTGTGGACTTGGCGCGACAATATCAATGCGTGGATGGTAGACTCGTGCATTGAGGCACAGCCGCTGTTGGAGCGTTGCGCGCGCCTTTCTTTTGAGTCGGATCTGTATAACCTATACACTTTAATAAGCGTTGGCTTTTACCGCCTTTTAGGCAAAAAGGATGAGGCTGACGCGGCGGTAAGCCTTCTTGAAAAGAACTACCATAACCTTTCACCCGCCAACAAAATCCGTTTTCTTATTATAAGGGGCACGGGTTATATAGATATAACCTATTATACGGGCGCGTTTGCGGACTTGTACGAGGCGTATAAGTTAGATAAAACGCATAAGGTTGCGGGGCATAGTCTGTATTACGCGTTGGCGCAATGTTTAACAATTTTTGGGTATTCATATAAGGCTATTGATCTTATCACAAAAGCCTGTGAAATGGCAAAGTTGACGAAGAACGCCGATGAGTTTATAAACAGTGCAAACCTTCTATTAGCCATTAACTTAGCCCGTATCGGTATGCAAGATAAAGCATTTGAATTACTTGGTAAATGTTTAGAGTACGAGAATGCCAAATATACAACAGTGCCGATACATGCTGCTATCTATTATACATTCGCTGCTACA
>WQWB01000103.1 GCA_009785555.1 Defluviitaleaceae bacterium
GTTAAAGGTAATCATGAGCGTTATCTTATTGAAGGCATACCCTCCGAAATTCCAAATAGCGAAAATATGGGTTTGGCTGAAATGGAACACCACAAATGGGAGCATAGTTTGTTAAGCATCAAGTCTAAAGACTATATACGAAATTTGAAGTACGAAGAATGGATAACTGTAAACAATAAAAAAATTTATATTTCACATTATGCAATTGATGAGAATAATTGTTATTTCAACAATGGCATTCGCAATCATACCGTTGATGAGTTAGATGATTTATTTGGATATGTAGACGCAGACATTATTTTATACGGTCACGAACATAGAAAATCAATTCTAAAAGGAGACAAGCATTATATTAACTGCGGCTCGCTTGGCTGTCCTATGAAAGACAAAAACATAGCACGCGCTGGAATTTTGACAATAGATAAAGACATCGCTTTTACCGAATTAACAATTGAATATGATGTGCAGCGGGTTCTAAATGATATTGAAATATTTGATTATCCTGCAAAAGATGAAATCAAAAGAATATTTTACGGAGTATAAATAACAACTGCGTTATTTATACTCTTCACAGTTTACGTCATATATCGTATCAGTATACAAGTAATTCCACGACACGGATTCGTACACGCAGGAATTGGTAGGGCTGATTAATGAAAGAAAATAACCTGCCATCACGAGTTGTAGGCGAAGCGATCCAGATTTATATATTTTGGAGGTAAACCGTGAAAGAAATAATCATAAAGAATGTTAAAACGGCGGTATATAAAGACGTAAGTCTAAACAAGATTTTTGACCCTCAAGCAAAACATAAACAATCCTTTGAATTTAAGAACTCAACCGTTTCCGCGCCACATACAACAAGCGGTAAACTTTATGTTACTCTATATACGTTGGAACCTGGCAAGTCAAATTATCCATACCATTACCATTCCGGTATGGAAGAAGTTTATTACATAATTAGCGGCACAGGCACCTTAAAAACACCGGCTGGCGAAAAAACCGTTACCGAAGGCGACGTAATTGTGTTCCCCGCAAACGAAAGCGGTGCGCACCAATTGACCAATACGTCCGACAATGTCTTGGTATACCTTGATGTCGATACTGCATCATCACCCGAAGTCGTTTTTTATCCAGATAAATGCGATTTCAGGATTCTAACCCCAACAACGCATAAGAACTTTTCACTCAATAGCGAAGTTAATTTTCTACGTGACGAATAAAACAATACACAATAGGTGATGAAATGAAAAAAATCAAATTTATGGACACAACCATACGCGACGGGCAACAAAGCCTTATCGCCACACGTATGCCTATCAGCGATATGATACCCATACTTGAAACGATGGACAACGCCGGCTTCCACTCTATTGAATGCTGGGGCGGTGCTACGTTCGATTCGGCCATGCGCTTTCTTAACGAGGATCCGTGGACGAATTTACGCACCTTCCGCAAACATTTCAAGAAGACGAAGTTGCAAATGCTCTTCCGCGGGCAGAACGTTTTGGGATACAAATGCTATCCAGATGACGTTGTAGAGGGCTTCGTGGCTAAAACGATAGAAAACGGCATCGACATTCTACGTATCTTCGACGCACTTAACGACGTGCGTAACATCGAGTCCAGCGTTAAGGCCGCCAAAAAGTACGGGGGACACTCGCAGCTTTGCATCTGCTATACGCTCTCGCCTGTACATACGATAGAATACTTTGTGGCTCTTGCCAAGCGTTTGGAAGGCATCGGCGCGGACTCGATCTGTATCAAGGATATGGCCGGGCTTCTAACACCCGCCGCCGCCTTCGAGCTTGTTACGGAGATTAAGAAGGCCATCCCGCTTGAACTCGTCGTCCACAGCCATTACGGCTCTGGCATGGCAGCGATGACCTACCTTAAGGCCGTTGAAGCCGGGTGCGACGTTATAGACACAGCTGCCGCACCGTTCTCCCAAGGCACCAGCCAGCCTGCAACGGAAGTTATGGCAGAGACACTTCGCGAATTTGGGTACGATACAGGGCTTGATATGGATGTGCTTATCAAAATCGCCAACCACTTCCGCCCCCTTAGGGAAAAGGCGATCGCATCGGGCCTCCTTAACCCCAAGGTGCTTGAGGTGGACGTAGAAATGCTGCGCTACCAAGTACCCGGCGGTATGCTATCCAACATGGTTTCCCAATTAAAACAACTTAACGCACTGGATAAATACGAACAAGTTTTGGAGGAAATACCCCTAGTACGGGCAGATCTCGGCTTTCCGCCGCTGGTTACGCCTTCTTCCCAGCTCGTCGGTACGCAGGCGGCTATGAACGTTATTTCCGGTGAACGCTACAAAGTCGTAACCAAAGAAACCAAGGACTTTGTGCGCGGCATGTACGGCCAAACCCCGGCTCCAATTTCCGAGGAAATAATCGCCAAAATCATTGGTGACGAAAAACCCATCACCGTTCCGCCGGCGACGCTCCTTTCACCGCGCCTACCCGATGCAGCCAAGGAAATCGCAGAGTTTACGGAACAGGATGAGGACGTACTCAGCTATGCCCTGTTCCCTCAAGTCGCGACGGATTACTTCAAATACAGGCACACACAGAAATACGGCATCGACACCACCGTGCAAAACGGCGACGACCCCGTATATCCCGTGTAAGCACAAAGAACGGCGGATACTTTATACGTATCCGCCGTTCTTTTTCACGATCTACATGTTGGCTATCTCAACAATCCTATGTAAGATATGCACATTCTTAACTTCCGTGGACAGAAGCGAAAGCAATCTTTCCGCCCTTCCCTTTTCATTTTCATCACCTTCAAGGATTACGCTTTCCTTCGAGATAACCGCGCGGACGTTTTTAAGTGGAATGCTGTCTTCTCTTCGTTTACCTTCATTGGATATAAAGTCGCCATTTTTGAGCCGCAGCTTTTCGCCGAAATCAAGTTCAATATCCTGCAGTTTTGCTGCGGTTAGGTCTTTTGTGATGAAGAGCGTATGCGCGTCGATTACCGTTTCCCTAAAGTCGCGGAAGTTCGGGGTACTGATGCGTGTCAGGCGGTCTCCGTTGACTTCGAGGTAACGTGAACGGAACAACGCCGGGATCAACCCGACCGCCCCTAA
>WQWB01000104.1 GCA_009785555.1 Defluviitaleaceae bacterium
AATACTTGACCAACTCGCGAAATTTGGCTTCAGAAATTTTTGAACGTCTTGCGTACTTGTTTTTCATTGATTTCACCTAGTTTAGAGTGTACCATAGTTTTCTATTCTAGGGAAGTCCCAAAATAAAAACACAGATAAATTTAAAGCATTTTGTAACGCTAATTGGAACGCGTTTTGTGCTAGCTATAATCGTATGGTAAGTTATTGGAACGAATACCACAGGTTTGATTGCTATAGACTTGATGAATTTGTTGGGTGGAAACTATTTGTTGAGTGCTTTGGGGCAAAACGCACGATGAATAAACGATGAATTTACATAAATAAACACATGAATAGAGAAAATGTATGAACAGTACGGGTAAAATTATAGCAGTGGCAAATCAGAAAGGCGGCGTTGGGAAGACGACAACGGCCGTCAATTTGGCTGCCTGCCTCGCACAGATGGGCAGGAAGGTTTTGATTGTTGACATCGACCCGCAGGGCAATACCACAAGCGGCCTTGGCGTGGCAAAACAGAGCCTTAATCAGACGGTTTACAATACTCTTTTGGGCGAATGCTTCATCACGGATGTCCTTCGCCCGACGGTGGTGGATAATCTGACCATTGCGCCAGCCAATATGCAGCTTGCGGGAGCGGAAATTGAGCTTATCAGCCTGCCTAACAGAGAGTATATACTTAAGGGCATCCTTAGGGATATTAAGTTTACATATAATTATATAATTATAGATTGCCCGCCGTCTCTGAATATCTTGACGGTCAACGCGCTTACGGCGGCGGATACAGTCCTTGTGCCGCTTCAATGCGAGTTTTTTGCGCTGGAAGGGTTGACGCAGCTGTTCCATACAGTGGATTTGATAAAAAATCGCTTAAATGACAGACTAAAGGTTGAGGGCATCGTATTTACTATGTATGACGGGCGTACAAACCTTAGCCTGCAAGTGGTTGACGAGGTTAAGAAGTTTGCTTCGCCGGATATATATAAGTGCATAATACCGCGTAACGTCCGCCTGTCCGAAGCACCGTCACACGGTGTGCCGATTACGTTGTATGACAAGGCTTCACGCGGGGCTGACGCATACGTCCAATTAGCACAGATTGTTGATGATTATAACAATTAATGACAATTTTCAAATTTTCGCAACTAATTCGTATTACAAGGCTTTACATTTTAAATTAAATAATATATAATGGGGACATGCGAATTATTTCCGGTACAGCACGCGGAGCGTCAATTACCGCTCCACCAGGTTATAAAACACGCCCGACGGCAGACAGGGTGCGCGAAGCATTGTTTAATATCATTGCTCCAGACATTTACGGCGCACGTTTTTTGGACTTGTTCGCCGGTTCCGGTGCCGTGGGTTTGGAAGCGTTGAGCCGCGAGGCGGCCGAGGCCGTATTTGTGGATAAAAACCGGCAGTCCGCGGATTTTGTCCGCGCCAATATCTCTAAACTTCGGTTTGAAGATAAATCAAATGTGCTTTGCATGGACGCGCTTTCTGCGATGGATATTCTTGCAAATGAAGGGCGAGCTTTTGATTTTATATACGTTGATCCGCCTTACGATACATATCTCGTGGAAGATGTGTTGGCCAAACTATCCAGCATACGGCTTTTAACTGATGGCGGGATGATTGTTATTGAGACCGGACACGCGCCAGAATTTGACGACGGCTTTGGTAAATTTGAGATAGCCAAACAAAAAAAATACGGCGGTACTTACCTGACATTCATTACAGAAAGGCAATAATTGAAATGACCTGTATTTATCCCGGCAGCTTCGACCCGATGACTTTTGGGCATTTGGATATAATAAACCGCGCGGCGAAGTTTTGTGACACTTTGATTGTTGCGGTGCTCAATAATTCATCAAAAACGAAAGCTACGCTTTTTAGCGTTGTGGAGCGTATGGAGATTTTGCGTGAGGCTACCATGCACTTGCCTAATGTTGAGATAGACAGTTTTGCCGGACTACTTGTAAATTACGCGCAGGCACGTGGAGCTAGTGTCGTGATACGAGGCCTTCGCGCTGTTACGGACTTTGAGTATGAGTTTCAAATGGCGTTGACGAATCGGACGCTGGGAGAAGGGCAAGGCGTTAGGCTGGAAACCTTATTTATCCCAACCAGCACGGAGTTTTTGTATCTTTCGTCCGGTATCGTAAAGGAAATTGCCGCACATAAAGGTGATATATCAAATATGGTGCCGCCCCACGCGGCAAAAAAAATATATAAAAAATTTGACGGGACCTACCAAGGAGGTATTTAGGTAATGCAACCTATCACCAACCACTTAGCAAGAATTGATGATGTAATTATCCGTATAGAAGATGTTATGGAGGGAGCGAAGGGTAATGCCTGGTCCTCTAAGGTTAATGTCGATAAAAAAGAGATTTACGAACTTGTGGATGAGATTAAAGCCGTTCTTTCGGAAGTTGAAACCGATTTGCCGACTGAAATATTAAAAGCAAAGCGAGTTGTGCAGGACAGCGAAAAACTTATTGAAGACGCAAAATCCAAGGCGGCGCTTATTATCCGCAATGCGGAGAGTGAGGTTGAAAAGCGCGTCGCTGAAAACGAAATCGTTCGGCAAGCCCTTATAAAAGGGGACTCCTTGGTGGAAGACGCAAAAAAATACGCCAGAGAATTACGCTCCAACGCATTGCAGTATACGGATGAAAAACTTTTGGAGATGGAGAATGTGCTTAAGGAATCGCTTGCATTCTTTAACAAATCCGTTCGCCAGGCTGAAGCGTCGTACACGCAAGCTATAGACCAGATTTACGACAACAGACAGGAGTTACGCGGCAACGGGGGCAAGTAACCCCCGAGCCGCGATGGTGTTGCACTATTTATTTGCGTTTACGTAAGACCAGCAAGCGTCACCGATAATCGGTACTTTAATTTTAATCCCCTTCCAAGCAAGCACGGTTAAGCCAATCCAAACCACGATCATAACGACGGTTGCGACGCCGCTTGCCAAGCTGCCGAATAGGGGTATCCAACCTAATATCCAGCCGATAAGCGTACGGACGATAACCAA
>WQWB01000105.1 GCA_009785555.1 Defluviitaleaceae bacterium
AAGATAGAGGAACTGGTGATAAAACTTAAGAAGGATTACACTATAGTAATAGTAACGCACAATATGCAGCAAGCCGTCAGGATATCGGACAACACGGGTTTCTTTTTATTGGGTGAACTGATAGAGTATGGCAACACTGAACAAATATTTTCTATACCACGTGATAAACGCACGGAGGATTATATTACGGGGAGGTTTGGATAATGCGGAAATTTGATGAGCAGCTGGCGGAGCTCAACGATATGCTTTTGGAAATGGGCGCGATGGTGGAGAGATCGATCTCCATGGCATCGGAGGCACTGCTTAACCAAGATATTTGCCTTGCTAAGCAGGTAATAGAGTTTGAGTCGGAAGTGGACCGTAAGGAAAAAGATATCGAGGCACTGTGCATTAAGCTATTGCTTCAACAACAACCCGTTGCGCGGGATTTACGTCTCATCTCGGCAGCACTTAAGATGATAACCGATATGGAGCGCATCGGCGACCAAACCGCCGATATCTCGGAAATCGTAATAATGCTTAACGGCGCGCCTTATATTAAAAAGCTGGACCATATACCTAAAATGGCGGCCGCGACGGTAAAGATGGTAACGGACAGTATAGACGCCTTCGTAAAAAAAGATTTAAATCTAGCCCAAAAAGTGATAGAATATGATGACATTGTGGATAATTTATTCGATAGAGTGAAGTTTGATTTGATGGAGTTGATACGCGCAAACACTCCAAATAATGATCAGGCTGTTGATTTGTTAATGATAGCGAAATATTTTGAGCGGATTGGCGACCATGCGTGCAATATCGCGGAGTGGGTAGTCTATTCTATAACGGGAAAACAGGTAGCATAATGCAGAATGTGTGGATAGTTGAGGATGATGAGGATATACGCGAGATAACTCTTTACGCTTTACGCTCTGCCGGGTTTGAAGCGGCCGGGTTTGATGATGGCGGTAGTTTTTTTGCCGCGCTTACGGATAGTGATGCAACGCTGCCGGATTTGGTTATCCTTGATATTATGCTGCCGGGGGAGGACGGGCTTTCCATTCTGGGGCGCGTACGGCAAAACCCGCAATTTCAAAATTTACCCATTATGATGTTGACGGCTAAAGGCGGCGAATATGACAAGGTAAAGGGCTTGGATTTAGGGGCGGATGATTATCTGACAAAACCATTCGGCGTAATGGAATTAATTTCACGAATTAAGGCCTTGTTGCGACGTAGCATTCACACACCGGTAAACCAAGCGCTGTTTAATTACAAAAACATCCAAATGAACCACGCGAACAGAACTGTAACCACCAATGGGGAGGATATCTCGTTGACTTATAAGGAATACGAGCTATTGCACTATCTTCTTATAAACACAGGCATAGTTATAAACCGCGACAGGATTTTAGAAGCTGTCTGGGGTTACGATTACGAAGGTGAGAGCCGTACATTGGACATGCACATAAAGCGGCTGCGGCAAAAACTCGGCGCCGCCGGTGAGTGCATAAAGACTATCCGCAATGTCGGTTATAAATTGGGAGAGTAGATTTTGCAAAAACGTATTTTTTTTAACTTCATTGGACTTGTTTTAGCCTGCGTCGCACTTTTGGTTGCATCGTTTGGCCTCTTGTTTTTTAATGCCGTTCAAAGGCATGAGATGGCAGCAATCCGCGATAAGGTGTACCTTGTAGCGGATCTGCTTAATCAAAACGCCGTAACGAATTATGGGGCGATAGACGGCGGCGGTACGCGCATAACAATAATATCGTCTGAAGGGTGGACCTTGCTGGACAGTCACGTAGGTGCTGATGCAGACGCCAACCGAAGTGACCGTGAGGAGTTTATACAGGCAATGGCTTACGGTACGGGTGAGGCGATACGAGCGTCCGCAACATTTGGCGCGGACACGTTTTACTATGCCGTCCGCCTTCATAGCGGCGATATACTGCGCCTTTCAAGACCCCTGTATGGCTTAAGCGAAGCGTTTACGCCAACAATCCCCATCCTTGCGCTCGTTACGGTTATTATTCTGGCTATTGCATACCTTATCGCCTACCGGCTTACTCGTATCATTATCAAACCGCTCATAGAAATCGATTTTGACAAACCGACGCTAAGAGAAACGCCTTACGAAGAATTGTGGCCGTATATAAAAAAAATCGACAATCAAAGGATTGAAATCGCAAGCCAGCTAGCGACACTGCGTAATCGTGCTGAAACCATCGACGCGATAATCGCAAACATGCGCGAGGGGATTGTGATGTTGGATGAAAAAGGGCTGATACTTGCCTCTAACCAAAGTGCATTAAATATTTTTGGGATATCAAGGACGAATGAGGTCTTGCATAAAAATATCGGGTACATTTACCGTGACACCGAGTTTATGCAAGCAGTAAAAGTTTGCCTTGACGGAACGCGTACAGAAATTAACTTCACAAGGAACAAACGCTTCTTTAATGCGTTTCTAAGCCCGGCAAGCAGCGGCGCGATAATATTTATTTTGGACGTAACGGATCGCCACAAAGCCGACGCGCAACGCAGGGAGTTTACAGCCAATGTATCGCATGAGCTGAAAACGCCGCTTACTACAATTTATGCAATATCCGAAATGATGGTAAACGGCATGGCGAAAAGGGAAGATATCGAGGAGCTTTCGCAGAAGATTTCAAGCCACGCCAAACGTTTAATGAGCATTATTGACGATATACTGCGCCTTTCCGAGTTTGACGAAAATAAGGTCGAAAAAGACTTTACGGTGTTTGATGTATTTGGCTTGGCGCAAACGGTCACCGCTTCATTACGAGACATGGCATCGGAAAAAGCCGTAACAATTGACCTGACGGGGCAGCCATTACAGATTAAAGCAAATAACCGCTTAATCGACGAATTGTTACACAACCTAATTGAAAATGGGGTTAAATATAACAGAAATGGCGGCAGTGTTGCTGTTTCTGTTCGCGAAGAAGACGGGATGTGCAAAATCTCTGTCGCCGACACAGGCATCGGCATCCCGACGATGCACCACGGCCGCGTTTTTGAGCGGTTCTACCGTGTGGA
>WQWB01000106.1 GCA_009785555.1 Defluviitaleaceae bacterium
AAGATAAATGCTTCTGCCTAAAAGAGTTAAATACCGCAGAGTGCATCGCGGACGTATGAAAGGTAAGGCCACACGCGGTAACTTTATTGCGTACGGAGACTTCGGTCTTCAGGCTATGGAACCTGCGTGGATAACATCGAACCAGATAGAAGCCGCGCGTATCGCGATGACACGCCATATCAGGCGTGGCGGTCAGGTTTGGATTAAAATATTCCCTGATAAGCCCATAACTGAAAAACCCGCTGAAACCCGCATGGGTTCAGGTAAAGGCAGCCCGGAGTATTGGGCTGCGGTAGTAAGGCCGGGCCGCGTTTTGTTTGAAATCGGTGGTGTGCCTGAGGAGCTTGCCCGCGAGGCTATGCGCCTTGCACAGCACAAGTTGCCGATTAAATGCAAATTCATCAAGAAGGAGGCGCAGCAGGCATGAAAGCTTCCGAAATCAGAGAACTCTCCGAAGTTGAGCTCGAGCAAAAGTTAAACGACCTTAAAGCCGAGCTGTTCAACCTCCGTTTTCAACACGCGATTAACCAGCTTGAAAACCCTATGCGGTTAGGTCACGTGAAGAAAGATATCGCACGAGTAAAGACAGTTATAAGGCAGCGCGAAGTTAGCGCGGCTAACCAGTAAGGGGAGGAGGAGTACCGGACATGAGCCAAAGAAACCTTCGCAAAACAAGAGTCGGCCGCGTTGTCAGCGATAAGATGGATAAAACAGTAGTTGTTGCCATAGTCGACAGTGTGCGCCACCCCCTTTACAAAAAAATCGTTAAGCGCACGATAAAATTCAAAGCGCACGACGAAAACAACGAGTGCGGCATAGGCGACCAAGTTGAAATCATGGAGACCCGCCCGTTGTCCAAAGATAAGCGTTGGCGCGTTTGCAAGATTATCGAAAAAGCAAAATAGTCGATTGATAATAGTAGGGTTCTGAGCCGCTTTTGGGGTAACTCTTCCAAAAGTGAAGGCAGGATTCTTCTGAGAGGAGTTAAGCACCATGATTCAAATGCAAAGCTACCTGAAAGTAGCTGATAATACCGGCGCGAAAGAGCTTATGTGTATTCGCGTACTAGGTGGTTCCCGCCGCAGGTATGCTAACATCGGCGACGTTATAGTTGCCAGCGTTAAGAAGACGGCTCCGGGCGGAAACATTAAAAAAGGTGAGATTGTTCG
Organism: Defluviitaleaceae bacterium; assembly: GCA_009785555.1. Classification (GTDB taxonomy): domain Bacteria; phylum Bacillota; class Clostridia; order Lachnospirales; family WRAX01; genus WQWB01. The sequence goes on from WQWB01000106.1 coordinate 1,170, forward strand.
TGCGGTAATAGTCCGCTCGGCAAAAGGCCTCAGACGTGACGACGGCACATATATTCGCTTTGACGATAACGCCGCTGTCATCATCCGTGAGGATAAAAACCCTAGGGGGACACGTATATTTGGCCCTGTAGCGCGTGAGTTGCGTGAGCGTGAATATACGAAAATTCTCTCCCTTGCCCCGGAAGTACTCTAATGGAGGCGCGTTATGAGTAAGATGCATGTTAAAACAGGCGATACAGTCATCGTTATATCAGGCCGCGACAAAGGCAAAAAAGGCAAAGTGCTTGCGGTTAGCCCCAAAGAGGGTAAGGTGATTGTAGAGGGCTTGAATATCGTTAGTAAACACATCAAACCCCGCAAAATGGGTCAGCCGGGTGGTATTGTTAAGGCGGAGAGTGCTATCTACGCCAGCAAGGTAATGCTCGTTGATCCCGAGTCCGGCAAGCGTACGCGTGTCGGTTATAAGCTGCTTAGTGACGGCACTAAAGTGCGCATCGCTAAAAAAAGCGGCGCACAATTGTAAGGAGGGTGGGTAATATGGCAAGATTAAAAGAATTCTACAAAACTGAAGCCGTGCCCGCTCTTATGAAGAAATTCGGATATAAGAGTGTCATGCAGGTGCCGAAGATCGAGAAAGTCATTATCAATGTCGGTTGCGGCGAAGCCCGTGACAACGCTAAAATGATTGATGCGATTATGGCAGATCTCGGTGCTATCACCGGCCAGAAGGGCATAGCCTGCAAGGCTAAAAAGAGCGTCGCGAATTTTAAACTTCGTGAAGGTATGGTAATCGGCGTGAAGGTAACACTTCGCGGAGAGCGTATGTATGAGTTTGTTGACAGACTAATGAACGTAGCTCTCCCGCGTGTACGCGACTTTCACGGCATTAACCCTAACGGCTTTGATGGGCGCGGTAACTACGCTTTTGGTCTGCGCGAGCAGCTGATTTTCCCCGAAATCGATTATGATAAAATCGATAAAGTGCGTGGGATGGATATCTGCTTTGTAACTACAGCAAACACTGACGAGGAGTCCCGCGAGTTATTAACGCTCATGGGCGCTCCATTTGAAAGGTAAGGAGGATTAGTAGTGGCTAAGAAATCAATGATAGCGAAACAGCAGAGAACGCCAAAGTTCTCATCCCGCGCGTACAACCGTTGCAGTATTTGCGGGCGGCCACACGCTTACCTTCGCAAATACGGTATATGCCGCATATGCTTCAGGGAACTCGCCTATAAAGGGCAGATCCCGGGCGTTCGCAAGGCAAGCTGGTAAGCCGGAAGGAGGGTCAAAGCAATGCAAGTAACCGATAGTATCGCCGATATGCTTACGCGTATCCGTAACGCAAGTTCAGCAAAACACGACAGTGTAGATATCCCGGCATCGAACATGAAAAAATCCATTGCACAGATTCTTTTGGATGAAGGTTATATCAAAGGCTTTCAAATCATCGACGATAAAATGCAGGGTATAATTCGCATTACACTTAAGTACGGCGAAGGTAAAAGCCAGGTAATAAGCGGGCTAAAGCGCGTTTCAAAACCGGGACTTCGTATTTACACAAGCTGTAAGGAATGCCCAAAAGTTATGAGAGGCCTTGGAATAGCAATCCTCTCAACACCCAAAGGTGTTATGACCGATAAGTCCGCCAGAAAAGAAAACGTTGGCGGCGAGCTTCTGGCTTATATTTGGTAAAAGGAGGGGACTATAATGAGCCGTATAGGA
>WQWB01000107.1 GCA_009785555.1 Defluviitaleaceae bacterium
CGTATATAACGTGCCGCCGGAGGAGCTTGGGAGTGAAATATCCGTAACGTCTAAACGTAGGCAAGTAGATGTGCAAAATGGCGAAATGCGTGGAAGTGCAGGCCGCCGCCGCGTCAGTAGCGGTAATGTGGAGGGACGGCCAAATACGCCGCCTGCGCCGCGTAGAATGCAAACCGTAGCGAAATCGGAAAGCGATAAAGTCGGCACAATTACCGAACCTACCGAGTATATTGTAAATTCCGAATTGGATGAAACGCCGGAATTGGTTATTACACCGAAAGATAGGACGAACAGGCCGCGCGGTTCTCGTGGATTAACACCGCCTGACCAACAAAAACAAGCAGGCAGAGCGCCGAAAGTAAGGGATGCCGCTAACAAAAATGCCGGGTTGGATGAGTTTGCGAAAACAACTCCAAAGACTATGCTAAAACCCGATAAAATAGCTGATGAGGCAAAAACAGAAAATATGGGGGAAGCAAAACCGCGCGGCGCGTCTCAAGATACTGCACGGCGCGGCACGGGTTCTAAAAATATAGACAAGGCCTTAGCCAGAGCGGAGAGTGCGCGCCGATTACCGAGCCTTGCCGTTATCTTAGTTATTGCCGTGGCTGTGATCGGTATTACTGCTACTGCCTTTCTTTTAAATCACTTTGTATTTACGAACCATTTTAACGATTTCGAAAGCCATGTTCGTGCAGGTGATTTTAATGCCGCCGCAACCCTTTACGAAAGTAGGCTTAGGGATGACAATGAAGACTCAGCCCGAGCCCGCATCATTCTGACGGAAATTATGGAAGAGGCAATTCAGAGTTTTGCAAGCGAGGAGATAGATTTCTCTGAAGCTTTAAGCCTTTTAGACGGTATAAGAAGCCTCCATAAGCTGGATCTTTTGGATTTGGATGCTTATGAGTTTAGGATTAATACTTTAGCTACGTCCATGGTCGATTTTACGGTTGGAGTGCAGTCGCTTTCGAATGGGGATTACCAGGCAGCCATACGCGCTTTTGGGCGGGTTTCTCAAGAGCATTTCAGATTTGCGGAAGCGCATAATCAATTGGAATTTGCGGCGAATAATTTCCGTAACAATGTTATACAAAATCTAGGGCTGGACAACCCATATGACCAATTAAACCCGGATATCTACGAAAACGCGTTACAGTTGCTTCGGGATGCTTTGTTCGTTTTGCCTAATGATCCGACTTTGCTTGCCCATATGGATAGTATCCAAAACCAATTAAACGCATTGGCTGATTTACCAGTTTTACCGGGAACGGATAATGGCTATGATAGTTATGAACCGTATGATGAGCCGCCCCCGCAAGTTGACCCTAATTTCCGGGCGAATATGCACTTTAACCCATCTAGCGCGGTTAACGGATACTTTACAGGGACCGTAAACGCACAAGGCCAGCCGCACGGGCATGGCACTTTAGTTTGGCGCGAAACGGATACGGAGCGCGAATCATATGTTGGATATTGGAACAATGGCTTACGGCATGGTCATGGTGTTTTTCGTTTAAGGAGTGGTACTTATTACACAGGTAATTGGGCGAACGGTGGCTTTTCCGGGCAAGGAACCTTAACTTTTTATGATGGTATAGTGATAATAAGCTCGAATTGGACGTCATCCAGTATTAGTAATGCACATGCTAGGGTAATCAGCCCAGAAGGCATTGTTATCCATGATGGGGTAATCCGATACGCAAACCAGCGTTCTTGGAGTATCCAATAGATCGTAGGGATATAAAAAAGCTACCGGGCAGACTGTTCCGGTAGCTTTTGTAATTTACCTAACGCCTGTACCTGCCGGTGGTTCGCGATCAGCGGATACAAGCCTTACGGGGTCGTCTTTCGTACCTTCGCCTGCCGCCAATATCATGCCTTCGGACATATGTCCGCGCAGTTTTATTGGCTTAAGGTTTGTAACTACTATTACGCGTTTGCCGACCATATCTTCCGGGCCATACCATTCCGCTATGCCGCTGAGTATTTGTACTGTTTTGCCGCCGATATCGACTTGAGATTTTAAGAGTTTTTCCGTAGCCTTTTCGCATTCTAAAATAATGCCGACGCGCAAGTCCAGTTTGGCGAAATCGTCTATGGTGATTTGAGGTTTTTGCTGTTTTGCCGTTTCTGGTTCCTGGCGGTTGGTATCTACTTCTGCAGCCGTTACTGCCCCTGCAGATTCCGCTGCGAGTACAGCTGGGATGTCTATACGTGGAAATAGCACCATGCCCTTAGATATATTGACATTACAAAGTCTTCCAAAAGCCAAGTTATTCCATTCTGCCAAAGCTTTGTCACCAATACCAAGCTGGCGCAAAATTTCGGCCGCAGAGCCCGGCATGACTGGCGTAACCATCACGGCCGTGAGGCGAAGCACTTCGCATAGGTTATATAAAACCTGTGCCAAAGCCGCCGTTTTACCGTTTTTATGAAGTATCCACGGCTCCGTTTCGTCCACATATTTATTTGCGCGGCGTATGGCTACCCAAATTTCGTTAAGTGCGTCAGAGATAGCCATCCTGTCATATGCCGTCGTCGCGTTTTCAGTCACGGTAGTGCATGCGGCGATAAGCGATTCATCATACGCGGTTGCCTCACGTTCGCTAGGCAAATTCGTTCCGAAATATTTTTCGATCATGCTTACGGTGCGAGAGAGCAAGTTGCCTAAATCGTTTGCTAAATCGGTATTTATCCGCGTTAGCATAGTTTCAGTCGTGTAATTTGCATCCATACCTAATGGCATGTCGCGCATAAGGTAATAGCGGATGGCATCCACCCCGTATTTGGCCGTAAGCTCCATTGGGTCAAC
>WQWB01000108.1 GCA_009785555.1 Defluviitaleaceae bacterium
ACGGAACCTATTTAATCCAACGCCCGTTTATAATCGGTTATAACAGAACCGCCGATATTTCTGACTTAGCGCAAGATTTCATTGATTTTATCTTCTCTGCACAGGGACAGGCGATTGTTGCACGTGAAGGTTACGTACCGTTTATACCGGAAAACGCGCCGGAATTTACGCCAAGGAATTTATCTGGCACAATAGTTATAAACGGCTCATCTTCGGTATACGCCCTAATGAACCACCTGCGTGAAGCCTACATTGCGCTTAACCCAAACATACGTATCGACGTTCATGGAGCGGGTACGGGCGTTGGCATAAACTCTGTGCGCGACGGTATCGCCGACATCGCGATGTCCAGCCGAGACCTGCGTGAATCGGAACTTGAGTTTATGACATCATTAACGATCGGCGTCGACGGCATCGCGGTTATCGTTCACCCTAGCAATGAAATTGATAATTTAACCCTTGAACAAGTCAGGCAGATCTTCCTTGGAGAGATTACGGAATGGGGAATCGTCCGCTAATGCTTAACAAAGAAATTATAGCAAAGATATTGTTTATCATATCAGCCTGCGCCGCGATACTCGCGGTGGGGTTGATATGCGTTTTCCTACTCATGCAGGGTTTGCCTGCCATGTGGGATATCGGGTTATTCAACTTTCTATCCGGCACGGAATGGCGGCCGACGTGGACAGAACCTCTGTACGGCATACTGCCTATGATAGTAGGCTCTCTGTACGTAACAGCTGGCGCGATACTGTTTGGAGTGCCCATTGGCATCCTTTCGGCCGTGTTTATGGCAAAGTTCTGCCCCAGGCCGCTTTATAAGATATTGAAACCCGCGATAAATCTACTCGCCGGTATACCGTCCGTCGTGTACGGATATTTCGGTATGGTGGTGCTTGTGCCGTTTGTGCGCCATACATTTGGGGGCAATGGCAACAGTATCCTAACGGCGTCAATCTTATTGGGTATGATGATTTTGCCGACCATTATAGCGATCTCCGAATCCGCTATCCGCTCCGTACCCAAGGAAATCTATGAAGGCGCGTTAGCCCTTGGAGCAAGCCATGAGAGGGCGGCATTTAAAGCTATGTTGCCGGCGGCGAAATCGGGCGTTATGGCTTCCGTAATCCTAGGCATAGGGCGCGCTATAGGTGAAACGATGGCTGTACGTATGGTTGCGGGCAACCAGGCTGTACTTCGCATGCCGCACGAGTTTCTAAGCGGTGCGCGTACACTGACTACGAACGTCGTGCTTGAACTTGGTGATGCATATGGAGACCATAGGGCAGCGCTTATCGCCACGGGCGTCGTACTGTTCGTATTTATATTTACAATAAATGCTCTGTTTTCTATGCTGAAAAAAAAGGAGGGCATCTAAATGCGGAAAAAACCTGCGGATATTGCCCGCTTTTTGGTAACATGGCTGTCTATCGGCATTGTGGCGGCGGTCATATTATTATTGGTAGGGTACATAGTATTTAACGGCTTTCCGCATCTTACTCCGGCTCTTTTCGCGCGTGTGGCAACGGCAGACAATCCATCCCTGTTTCCTGCACTTATGGGTACGCTTATGATAGTTGGGATGGCACTTCTTTTGGCCGTTCCGTTCGGCGTATTTTCCGCAATATACTTGGTGGAGTACGCGAAACGCGGCAGCCGCTTCGTAAAGGTCGTGCGCTTAATGACGGAAACTTTGGCGGGTATCCCGTCAATCGTATATGGCTTGTTTGGTTTTATATTCTTTGGCGTGTTCCTAGGCTGGGGATTGTCGCTTATGTCCGGCGCGCTCACTGTATCAATCATGATCCTGCCGCTTATAATGCGAACGACCGAAGAAAGCCTAAAATCCGTACCCGATACATTCAGGGAAGGCTCCTTCGGCCTTGGCGCGGGGCGGTTACGTACGGTGGTGCGTATAATCCTGCCAGCAGCCATGCCAGGTATATTATCCGGCATAATCTTGGCGATAGGCCGTATTGTAGGCGAGACGGCGGCGATTATATTTACTTTAGGTAACGTCGCCCGCGTACCAAGCAACCTATTCGACTCGGGGCGCACACTGTCGGCGCATATGTATACTTTGGCTAACGAGGGTACGCACCCAGGCGAAGCTCACGCAACTGCGCTTGTACTTCTTTTAGTCGTAATCCTAATAAACGCGTTATCGTCACGTATCGCAAAGCTGATTAAATCCAGTTAAGGAGAAAAAATGAACAAATTTGCTATCAAAAGCGTAAATTTATGGTATAATGATTTCCAGGCATTAAAGGATATTAGCATGAACGTGCCGGCCAACATGATAACGGCGTTTATAGGCCCATCCGGCTGCGGTAAATCCACACTTATAAAAAGCCTTAACCGTATGAATGACTTGGTTGAAGGATGTAAGATTACAGGAGAGCTTTTGCTTGACGGAGAGGATATACGCGGCAACATCAATGTAAACGCCCTTCGCAAGAGGGTAGGTATGGTTTTCCAAAAACCAAACCCATTCCCCATGAGCGTTTTTGACAATATCGCATATGGCCCGCGTACGCATGGCATAAAATCAAAATTTAAATTAGGCGAAATCGTTGAAAAGTCCCTGCGTGATGCGGCGATCTGGGATGAATTAAAGGATAGACTAAAAAAATCCGCACTCAGCCTTTCTGGCGGGCAACAACAACG
>WQWB01000109.1 GCA_009785555.1 Defluviitaleaceae bacterium
AGTAGCCGTCTGCGCCTGCGGATACCTTGCCTGTTTTGCTGATAAAGTCGTGGAAGCCGAGCGCCTTGTAAGCTTCTTCGTCTTCCGGCGCGAAATATGCAGGTATTCCGATCGTGTATAGAGTATCGGCGTTTGGCGGTGCATTTTGGATTATCAAGTTGCCGCGTAAGAAATACGCCGCGGCGATAACGGTTTTTAATGGGTAATTGAAGAAGTTAAAGGGGATGAGGTATAAATCGCGTAGGGTTATCTTGCTCCAACCTTCCAATTCGTGTTGTGCCGCAGTCTCGATTACATCCGTGAGGCTGTCGAAACCTTTGCTCGCCTGGTACTCTGCCTTGGTAGCAGTTTCATCGCTACATAGGTCGTGTATATCCTCTACGCTCCTCAATTTTAGGTCGGCCGATGCGGCTTCCGATTCTGCCGCTGATGGCTCTTTTTCCTCCGCCTCTACCGGGTCTGTTGCCACAATTTCTACAAGCTCTCCAATTTCCTTGTTAAGTAGGGTTATGGCTTCCTGTAGAGCAGCGTACGGTTCGTTGGTATCGCCAGCCTGTTCGGTGGGTTCCTTGGTTGGCATATTTACGGCTTCCGCAACGGGATCGCCTATATTGATCTTATCCTCGTTATCGCATTTGGAAAATCCGGGTAGATCGTTATATGAAGCAAGGCGTATGCGGTTGTGGTTATAGTTTTCGGCATTGTTTGAGCCGGATAGCACGACTGTGGCACCATCGTGTCCGGCCACACCAACCATAATGATCGAAATATTGTTAAATGCCTTTATGTCAATACCGCTCCCCCCAACGTTTGCCGGGTCAAAGTCGTAGCGAAGTTCTGCGCGACCGCCGGGGGTAACGGGTACGGCACCTATGGTTATGGATAAGTCAGCCGCAACCCCTATCCCCGTGTTTAATACGGAAAACACGAGTTTATAGGAATGCTGGGCTGGAGGGGTTACCAAATCCTGTACGTAAAGCAATGCTTTGCCGATAGACCCCCTACTTTCTATAACACAACGGCCTTGGGGTGTAGCGTTTTTGCCGTGGCCTGGCGAGGCTTCCTTTAATACGAAAAATGTTCTATGATAACTCATACCGATACCGACTTTCCAATACGTATTCGCAATCAAAACTCTTCTTAATATGGGCGCACACGCACTGTACGGTGATTCGCACCTGCGCGGGTTACGCGTCCCAACTTGAGGGAAACGCACTTAGTGCGCGAATTTAAAAGGTTTTTATTGCGAAACAGTATAAAAAATTTCTTGATTGTAATAAAAATATATGATAGAATGACTATGTATATGTTTATGTTGGAGGGGTTGGAAATATGAAAATTACATATGACAGGTTTGTAAGCATTATGTCCGCTAAGAATAAGCCGGCTGCGGTTGTGAAACCTGGAGATACCGTTGTCTTTGAAACCAGGGATTGCTTCGGTAGCCAATATAAACACGGCAATGAAGATGAAAGTGATATAGATAAAAGCCTTATAAACCCTGCGACAGGGCCGCTGTATATAGATGGGGCGGAGCCGGGGGACTGCCTTAAGGTTACGATTGTAGATATAAAGTTGGTAGGTAAGGCTCAGATGGAGAAAAGGTTTTTCTTTGAAATAACCGATGGGTTGCTTATATTTGATGGCAAAACCACGATTCCAATAAACCCGATGGTTGGTGTTATCGGCACCGCGCCGCCTGTTGGCGTGGATGTACCAACCCATACGCCGGGTATGCACGGCGGAAACATGGATTGCACGATGATAACTGCGGGTGCGTTGGTATATCTGCCTGTAAACGTGCCTGGTGCGCTGCTTGCGATGGGTGACCTGCACGCCGTGATGGGAGACGGCGAGGTATGCGGCTACGGCGCGGAGATAGCGGGCGAGGTAACGGTTAGGGTTGACATTATTAAAGGTTTTAAGCATCCCTTACCGCTTGTTGAAAAAGATGGCGTGGTGGCGGCGGTCGCGTCGGCGGATACGCTGGACGAGGCTTGCAGGCTGGCCGTGGAGAACATGGCGGAGTACTTGGTAAATATCGGGTATAGTAAGGATAAAGCGATGTTGCTGTTGTCTCTAAAAGGTGATTTGGGGGTTTGCCAAATCGTAAATCCGCTTAAAACGGCTAGGATGGAGTTTATGGTATGAAAGATGTGTTTAAGGAGCAGCTTATAAAGCGGCCGATGGTTTTTAGGGATCACGTTATCTTCTCCGGGTCAGTTGCGGCGGCGATATTTTTGTCGTATTTCGCCTTTTTGTTTATGGATGGTTTTGCGTTTATGGCAATAGGCGTGATGTGCTTTATCCTGTACTATGTCTTTATCATGCTGAAAAAGGAGTTTGAATACTCATTTACGAACGGCGAATTGGATATTGACTGCATTTACGGCCAACGTAAGCGTAAACGTAAGTTTACATGTGAAGTGAGGGACGTGGGGTTTCTCATTCACTCAAGCAACGCAACTCGGGACAATGAGCTTTCCGCCGCGGAGGTTGTGTTGGA